>CAUTGT010000033.1:0-8558 GCA_963537735.1 uncultured Actinomycetaceae bacterium
CCGTTACGCAGCGTGCCACGCTCCTTGACCTCGTCGGGAACCAGGGCGGCGATGTCGTCGACAGTCGGGATCTTCGATACGTCGTACGAGGCCGTGGTTGCCGCCGCCGTGGAGTTATCCGTTCCGCTGGTCGACGAACTGGTCGACGTCGGGTCCGCGCAGGCGGCGAGGGGGAGAGCAGCTGCGGCTGCGAGGACGATGAGGGCGGCTGCCTTCGAGAGTGCCAAGCTGTGCCTTCCGATGGGAATGGGCTTCAGCCCGTGATTGCTACCATTATGCACCCATATGCATCTATATGCATATTATGCGCAAGGTGTCACGGGTCAGTCGACGCTCGGGTTAAGAGTGGCAGTCGTCAGTGCTGCGTTCTCTGCGCCATAGGAGGTCAAAATGTCGTTCAGGTAGCCGTTGTCCATGAGGTACTGCATGGCCTTTTGAACTGCTTCGGCAAGCTGTGCGTCATCCTTTGCCACTGCGACGCCCTGGGGGGCCGATTCGAAGATGTCGCCAAGCTGCTCAATCTTTCCGGCAGACTGCGCGCTCGTGTAGCCGATGACTGTTGAGTCTGCAAGGGTCGCGTCGTACTGGCCACCGATGAGCTTGGTGGCGATATCCGTCTGTAGCTCGTGAGGCATGACGGTGATCTTGTTCTTGCCGGCAGCGACGCACTCGTCAGAGAGTGCTGCCGCGTATTCCTCCTGAGCCGTGCCGGTCTGAACCGCAACGGTCGTACCGCACGGGTCAGACGGGTCGAAGTTCTTCGGATTGCCAGCGGCGACGCCCCATGCGGATCCGACGTTCAGGTAGGACACCATGTTGACCTGCTGCTCGCGCTCGGAGGTGATGGTGAATGATGAAATGCCCACGTCGAACTTCGTCCCGAGAGCAGGGATGATGGTGGGGAATTCGGAGTGCTTTGTTTCTCCGGAATTCAGGCCCATGACCTTGGCGAGCGCTTTGTTGATGTCAATGTCGTAGCCGATGGGGGTCTGCCCATCGGTGTCCATGTATTCCGCGGGCGCGTATCCGGTAGAGGCTCCGTTGCGCAGGGTGCCCCGCTTCTTGATGTCGTCGGGAACAAGCTTTGCAATCTCGTCGACGGTTGGGATCGCTGAGACGTCGTAGTGCGAGGTGGTCGATGCGGTTGCCCCCGTCGGAGCGTCTGCGGTGCTCGTAGTCGTTGCCGGGTCGGCGCATGCTGCCATGGCGGTCGCGGCGCTGGCCAGGGTGAGCATGGTGAGAATCTTCTTGGTGTGCATGAGTATGTTCCTCGGTATCCGTGATTCGAACGATGTTGTGTAATGAATATGCAAGCATCTGCATACTATGCGTGTCGAACGAGTCTCGGATCGTGGATACACAAGTGGGCAAGCACCATGTGCTTGCCCACTTGAAAAAGCTCAGTTGCCGCGAAGCGCGCGGCGTGACGGCTTGGTGCGCAGGGGATCGATGCCCTTCGGAATGGGGGGCTCACCCGAGCGGAGAGCGTTGATGCGCGCAGAGACCTGGGGAACTTCCTCGGGGGTCAGCACATTCTTCAACTTGCGCAGCTCGCGCTGCAGATCCTTTAGAGCGATCTGCCCGTCATCGTGACCCACCTGGATTTGATGAACGGGAACGTTGCGCATGACCTTGGTGATGCGCTTTGTCTCAGCCTGAAGGAGGGGGCGGACGCGGGAGGATGGGCCCTCGGAAATCAGAACGACGCCAGCTCGGCCTACGATGCGCCACACGAGGTCCTGCTCGCGGGTGAACGCCACGGGCTGCTCGGGAATCACCCAGCCGCGCTGAATCTGGGACAGTGCAACCTTGACGGCGCCAGCCGTATCCTCGACCTGCGAGTACAGTGCGCGGCGCGTCAGAATGCTCAGCAGCAGTAGGGCTGCGGTGAACGAGCCCATGATGCCGACGACAAGCCAGCCAATAAACGACATGTTGGTCAGCCAGGCCACCAGCATGAAGACGGCGATCACCGCAGCGGCTGTTCCGAGAAGCATCCACGGAAGTGCCGGGTAGGTGCGTTTGGTCAGTCGGTATGCGTCGAGGACGTTCTGGTAGAAGCGCCTCTTGCCGGGGGGATTCGATTCACTCATAGCCTCATTATTGTACGTGCAATTGATGACCGAAAGTCCACCCGTCCGATCAGGCACTTTGTGAAATGAGTTGCATCACATTGCCTGTCTTTGGACAATGTCGGTATGAACATTGGCGGTTATGACGTTGGCCAAATCTTCCATATTGGAGCGACGGGCCCCGTGTGGCGTACACGCACCGATGCGGGCGAGGCGCTGTTGTCGCTGCGCGCTGCCGGAGACGGAGAGCGGTGCCTCGAGCGATGGAAGGCATGGGCCTCGATCACATCGCGACACGTTGTTGCCCTGCGCGACGTCGCGCGATCAGATGATGGCCGTTGGGCAATCGTCTACGACTATGTGGCGGGGCGTCCCCTCGATGCGGAAATTGGCTCGCCCGACTTGCGTCCCATCGCGACACGCCGGCAGATTATCGAAGGAATTGCCGCTGGAGTCAGTGCTCTGCACAGTGCCGGAATCGTTCATGGGGATCTCACTCCCTCCAACATCATCGTGACGCCATCCGGGCGTGCAGTCATCATCGATCTCATCGACGAGTTGGGAGAGCGCGACGGAACCCCAGGGTGGAGTCAAAGCCTTAGCGGTCCGGAGGCTGATCGTGCGTGTCTGCGTCAGCTCGCGCACATTCTGCACATGGACGAGGCGCTGGCTGAGCTTGGCTTTGAGGATCGCGGCAAGCTTTCTTCGGAGTCGACGCCGCATGTCGATGACCCGATCGAGCATCCGATTTCGCGTGAACCCGTGGATCCTGAGCGTGTCATTGCCGACCTGCGTGCGGCTGCACTGCGCGAAGATACCCGCAGAGATGGTCTGTCCGAGCACGTAACTGTCTCGGCATCGCCCGAAAGACGTGGCCAACATCAGTCCCGGCAGCGCGGCCGCCGCCGAGCGTTGGGCGTCCTTGCTCTGGGGCTGACGGCGATCGTCGCCGGCGTGTCCATCATGGCCTACGGCCTGCTGCGCAGCACTTCGAGCGATGGTCGAGCGGAAGCGCCTACCCACAGCGAGCCCTCGCAGTCGCACGAGCAATCGACCGGGAACGCCTGCGATGTCTCCGGCCTTTCGGAAACAATTAACCGCGCGATCCGCACCCGCGACGAAGCCGTGGTGGCCGGTGATCCAACGTCCCTCGAGAACGTTCTCGGCGGTGAGCTGCTCGATCAAGATAAGAAGCGCATCGCGTCGATGCAGAGCGACGGGGTGCGCGTCGCGCAGTTGTCCTCACAGATCGATAACGTGTCCGTGTTGGCGTGTGAGCCGGGAGCTATCGATGTCGGCGCAACGCTGACGGTTCTCGCCTCGGAAACATGTCGAGCGGGAACATGCGAGAGAAGCTCGGAGCCGCAATCGACGGCCCTGCGCGTGCGCGTCGATCCCGTGTCGGGAAAGGTCGTGAAGGCAGAGCCGGCTGATCAGCAAAGTGGCGCCGCGGCGCAATAACGCCTGACAACTTCACGGCTCGCCAAGTGACAGTGATGGGGTGGACCTCATGCGAGGCCCACCCCATCAGCGTTCGGTGAGGATCAGAGTCCGAGGTCGGCCTCGAACGCGCCTTCCTCCAGGCGCTTCTTCACATCCATGAGGAAGCGCGACGCATCGGCACCGTCAACGAGGCGGTGGTCGTAGGACAGCGACAGGTAGACCATCGAGCGAATCGCGATGACATCGGAGCCGTCGGCACCCTTCATCACGACGGGACGCTTCACGATTGTACCGACGCCCATGATCGCGGTCTCCGGCATGTTGAGGACCGGGGTATCGAAGAGCGCACCGCCCGAACCGGTGTTGGTCACCGTGAACGTCGAGCCGGACAGCTCGTCGGGGCCGATCTTCGAGTCGCGAGTGCGAGCAGCCAGATCATTGATCGATGCCGCGATACCGGCAATGTCCTTGTCTCCGGCGTTCTTAATCACCGGCACCAGCAGACCGCGCGGTGTGTCAACGGCAATGCCCACGTGCTCGTAGTCGAAGTACGTGACCTCCTTGTCGTTGATGGTCGCGTTGATCTTCGGGTGATAGGCGAGCGCCTCGGTCGCGGCCTTCACGAAGAAGGGCAGGAACGTCAGCTTGGTGCCGTGCTTGGCAAGGAACGCGTCCTTTGAACGCGCACGCAGCGCGGCAACCTTCGTCACATCGACCTCGACGACCGTGGTCAGCTGAGCCGAGGTCTGCAGCGACTCGACCATTCGGCGGGCGATCGTCTGACGCAGACGCGACATCTTTTCGGTCGTACCACGCAGCGGCGAAGGCTCGCGAACAGCGGCGGCCGGTGCGGCGGGCGCCGCAGGTGCTTCAGGAGCGGCGGGGGCCGCGACTGCGGCGCGAGCGGCAGCGGCGGCAGCCTCGATGTCCTCGCGGCGAACGCGGCCGCCAACACCGGTGCCCGACACGGACGCGAGATCGACGCCAAGCTCGCGGGCGAGCTTGCGAACGATCGGGGTGACGTAGGCGGAGCCGGTCACGGCG
Source organism: uncultured Actinomycetaceae bacterium (assembly GCA_963537735.1). GTDB lineage: Bacteria > Actinomycetota > Actinomycetes > Actinomycetales > Actinomycetaceae > Pauljensenia. Next base: position 4,560 of record CAUTGT010000033.1, read on the forward strand.
ACGGGGGTTTCAACGACCGGGGCCGCGGAAGCAGCCTGGGCCAGCGTCGACGCGTTCGGGAAGGGATCGACCGGAGCTGCAGGTGCCGCAGGAGCAGCCGGTGCAGCGGGAGCCACGGGCGCAGCCGGGGCAGCAGGTGCCTCGGGTGCGGCAGGAGCGGCGGCCTCGGCGACGGGAGCAGCGGAGGGAGCGGACGAGGAAATGATCGCGACGACCGTACCGACCTCGACGGTCTCGTCCTCGGGCACGCGGATCTCTGCGAGGAAACCGGCGACGGGGGAGGGAACCTCGGAGTCAACCTTGTCCGTGGAGACCTCGAGCAGCGGCTCGTCGGCGTCAACGGCGTCGCCCACGGACTTCAGCCACGTGGTGACGGTGCCCTCGGTGACGGACTCGCCCAGAGCGGGCATGCGGACCTCGGTGCCCTGTGCGGGGGCGGCGGCAGGGGCAGCAGAGGGAGCGGCCGGAGCTTCGGCGGGAGCCGCAACGGGGGCGGCCGGCGCCTCGACAGGGGCGGCCGCGGGGGCGGCCGATGCCTCGGACGCGTCGCCAATGCGAGCGATCTCGGTGCCGACCTCGACAGTCTCATCCTCGGGGACCAGGATTTCCAGCAGGACGCCGGCCACGGGGGAGGGGACCTCGGAATCAACCTTGTCCGTGGACACCTCAACGATGGGCTCGTCGAGCTCGACGGTGTCGCCGACCTGCTTGAGCCACGTGGTGACGGTGCCCTCGGTGACGGACTCGCCCAGAGCGGGCATGGTCACTGAAGTTGCCATGTGTGTTCTCCTATAAAAGATTTCGGTCAGTTGTGGACGTGGAGCGGCTTGCCTGCCAGGGCCATAGCCGCTTCGCCGAGCGACTCGTTCTGGCTGGGGTGTGCGTGGATCAGGGAAGCGACGTCCGAGGGGTACGCCTCCCAGTTCACCATGAGCTCGCCCTCACCAATCTGTTCGCCGATACGCGCGCCGATGCCGTGGAAGCCCACGATCGGACCGCCCTCAACCGAGACCAGCTTGATGATGCCCGATGTGGCCAGGATAGACGACTTTCCGTTACCGGCGAGGTTGTACTCGACGGTGCGCACCTGGTCTCCAAACTTTTCACGCGCCTGCTTCTCGGTCATGCCGACCGAGGCGATCTCCGGCTCGCAGAAGGTCACGCGCGGGATATTGATATCAGCCTGCATGGTCGGGTTCAGGCCGGCGATCTCTTCGGCGACGAAGATGCCCTGCATGAAGCCGCGGTGTGCCAGCTGGAGGCCGGGAACGATGTCGCCGACCGCGTAGATGTTACCGACGCCGGTGTGCAGGCGATCGTTGGTGATCACGAAGCCGCGATCCAGCGTGATGCCGGCCTGCTCGTAGCCCAGGCCCTCGGTCACGGGGCCACGGCCGACAGCGACCAGGAGGACGTCGGCGTCGAAAGCCTTGCCGTCTTCGGTCGTGACGTGCACGCCCTGCTCGTTCTGCGTGGCCGACGCAAAGCGGGTGTTCGTGTGGAACTTGATGCCGCGCTTACGGTAGGCACGCTCGAGCTGCTTGGAGATGGCCTCGTCTTCGTTGTTGGCGAGGTGGGGCAGCGCCTCAATGATCGTGACCTCGGCGCCGAAGCTGCGCCACACGGAGGCGAACTCCAGGCCGATAACGCCGCCGCCGAGAATCACGGCGGAGGAGGGAACCCAGTCCATCTGAAGAGCCTGGTCGGAGGAGATCACGCGTCCGCCAATCTCCAGGCCAGGGATGGAACGCGAGTAGGAGCCGGTGGCCAGAACGATGTTGTGGCCGGTGATGCGCTGGCCGTTCACCTCAACGGTGTTCGCGTCGGCGAGGCGGCCCCAGCCGGAGATAACCTCGACGTTGCGCGACTTCAGCAGGCCCTGTAGGCCCTTGTACAGGCCCGAAATGACCGAGTCGCGGTACTTGCCCACCTGAGCCATGTCGATACCGTTGAAGGTGGAGGAAACGCCGAACTTGGACGACTCGCGCACGGCCTCGGCCGTCTCTGCAGCGTGCAGGTACGCCTTGGTGGGGATGCAGCCGCGGTGCAGACAGGTGCCGCCCACCTTATCGCCGTCGATGAGGGCGACCTTCATGCCCAGCTGCGCAGCCCGCAGGGCGGTCGCGTAGCCGCCGGAACCCGCACCCAGAATGACGATGTCGTAGGTCGATTCGCTCAAGGTTTAAAACTCCTCGCTGATGAGCCGAAGCTCAGATGGTTGTTTGCATGACGGGCCTCACGGTCCTTATAGGCCCATTGTCCCACGTTTGCGCAACGCTGTCCTGGAGCTCGGTATTCCATCCTGGTGCATCAGGCCACACGGCACGGTTGCGCGCGGCACTCGACTCTCATGCGATGCGGCGTGACAACGCTGTCGGTAGGATCGGATATGTGCACGGACATGACACGACGAACGAGGCCGTCGGTGCGCGCGATCAGCGCCCACCGTCGCTTGGACTTGGCCGCATCATCATCGCTTTGTTTTGGCTTCTCGGAGCCTGGGTTCTCGTGACAGCTATCCTCGATCTATTTCACGCGCAGGGGCAGCCCTGGGGTCCGCGCATCGTCGCGCTGCTCGCGGGTATTGACTATCTGATCGCGGCCACGGCGCTTACCCACAACGGGCGACGCATGCGCCTGGTTGGTTGGGTGACGATCTCGCTGTCGATCGCGATTCCGATTATTTTGTGGGTCGCGTCGCTCGGCTTGGATGAGCTCAATACCGCGCGCTCAGCTTGGACCGGCTTTGGCGTCGACTTCTACTACCTGCCTCTCATCGTGTCGATCATCGGCTTGGTCTGGATGTGGCGGTCAAATCCGCGCAGAATCGTGTCGCTCGCAGAGCAGGTTGAACGTCCGTCCGTCTCGTGGAGGGCGTAGTGACCCACCGCTTGAACGAGCGATGCATGCAGCAAACGAGGCCCGGCGGAGTAATCCGACCCGGGCCTCGTTCGTTACATATCCGTCGTTGGGTTAGACGCCGTTCGGGAAACCCAGCTGGCGCCACGCCTCGTATAGGACGATCGATGCGGAGTTGGCCAAGTTGAGGGAGCGCACCCCGTCGACCATCTGGATGCGCACGCGATCCTCCACGCGCGGATGATGCATCGCGTCCTCGGAGAGGCCTACCGACTCGCGACCGAAGAGGAGGCCGTCGCCATCGGCGTAGGAAACGTCGGAGTACATGGTGGTCGCGTGGCCTGTGAGCGCCCAGATGCGTCCTGGAACCTCGGCGAGTGCCTCGTCGAGAGAGTCGTGCACCTTGACGTGCGCAAGGTCGTGGTAATCCAGGCCTGCGCGGCGAAGCTTCGCGTCATCCATGTCGAAGCCGAGCGGCTTCACAAGGTGCAGCATCGATCCGGTGCATGCGGACAAGCGAATAGCGGCTCCCGTATTGCCGGGGATTTCCGGCTCCCAAAAAATAATGTGCAGCATAGTTCTCAGGCCTGGTGGGTGACGGTCAGACAGGCGCGTGCGATCGTGTGTTCGAGCGCCGCGAACGAGGCCATGGCCGGGGTTGCGTCGTCATCGAGTCCCAGGGAATCCGTGTCGAGGGCGTGCACCGTGAATATGTAGCGGTGAGGGCGGTCGCCGGCGGGGGGAGCTGCTCCGAAGTAGGAGGCTTCGCCCGCGTCGCCGCGCAGGTGGAAAGCCGGACCGTCGAGCATGAGGTCGGATGCTCCGGCACCTGCCTCCAGGTGGGTCATGGACGCCGGGATATCAAGAATTGCCCAGTGCCACCAGCCCGAGGGGATCGGGGCGTCCGGATCGAAACAGGTCAGCATGAAGCTCGCCGTGCCCTCGGGAAAGCCGTGCCACGTGAGGTCCGGGGAAAGGGATCCAGCTTCGGCGGTCGCCGACTCCGGCATTGGCGCGCCGTCGGTGAGAACGCTCGACGACAGTGTGAATGTGGGAACGTCGAGGCCTTCGTAGGGGCTGGGGGCAAGGGGGCGCTGGTCGATGTTCATGCGTGCTCCTTTTCTTGGTGTTCCCATTGTG
>CAUTGT010000034.1:0-8546 GCA_963537735.1 uncultured Actinomycetaceae bacterium
GTAGGACAGGCCGAGCTGCACGAGGCGATCCATCGGCTCGGTCATCTCCTCGACAATGACGCGGGCCATGGGAGCTACCTCATCCGGAACGAGGCCGGGGACGCGCTGGACCCACTCGCGCAGCTCCGTGAGCGTGAGGCGCGAGGCCTCGCCCAGGTCGATGCCCTCGATCAGCGTGGAGCGTACACGTTCCCCCAGGCGCGTGCCGTCGCACGCGGGGCATGTGCGGGTGATGAGGTATTTTTCCACGCGGGCGAGGGCCTTCTCATCTTTCGCCTTCGACAAGGCGTTTTCGACCGTGGCGACCGCATTGAAGTAGGTGAAGTCCAGCTCCGCGCCACCGGTCTTGGTGGCGACGACGATGTGACGTTTCTCGGCGGGCCCCTCGTAGACGATCGCCTTCTCCGCATCGCTCAGGTCCCGGAAGGGCACGTTCGTGCGCACACCCATTTCGCGGGCGACGTCCTTCATGAGCTTCCACATGAGGGACCCCCACGGGGAAACCGCACCCTCGTCAATAGTGAGGGATTCATCGGGCACGAGGGACGCTCGGTTGACAACGCGCTGGACGCCCGTCCCCTCGCACACCGGGCACGCACCGCCCGAGTTAAATGCCATCTCCTCCGCACCGAGGCCGTAGAAGGAGGCTGCACACTGCGGGCACGTGAGAGGCACTTCTAGGGCCACGTTGCGCGAGGGCGGGACGCGGTGCCCGTTGGGGCACAGGTAGGAGCCAACGCGCGAGAACAGCAGGCGCAGGTAGTTGAGAAGCTCCGTCGCCGTACCGAAGGTGGAGCGCACGTCGGGGACACCTGGGCGCTGGCGCAGCGCGAGCGCGGCGGGCACGTGCGCAACCTCGTCGACCGAGGCCTTGGCAGCCTGGGAGATGCGCCGACGCGTGTAGGTCGCCAGGGACTCCAGGTAACGCCGCGATCCCTCCGCGTAGAGCGTGCCCAGGGCCAGGGAGGATTTGCCCGACCCGGACACGCCCGCGACTGCGACGAATTCGTTCAGGGGAACGTCAACGTCCACGTTTTTCAGGTTGTGGACGCGGGCGCCGCGCACACGGATGACGCTAGGCAAGTCAGAACCCAAGGCGTCCCAGCATCTTCGGGTCGGACTGCCAGTCCTTCGCGGTGCGCACGTGCAGGTCGAGGTACACGCGCCGTCCCAGCAGCTCCTCAATGTGCGCGCGGGCCTGGGTGCCGATCTGCTTGAGGCGGCTTCCCTTGCGGCCGATGATGATGGCCTTCTGCGAGTCACGCTCGACGTAGACGTTCACGTGAATATCGAGCATGGGCGGGCGGTCGTCGCCCTCGCGGCGCGGCCTCTCAATGATTTCCTCGACCTGGACGGCCAGGGAGTGAGGCAGCTCGTCGCGCACGCCCTCCAGGGCGGCCTCGCGAATAAACTCGGCGATCAGGGTGTCGCGGGACTCGTCGGTGACGTCACCCTCGGGGTACAGCGGCGGCGACAGCGGCACAGTCTCGGCGAGCACCTCGCGCAGGTGGTCGATGCCCTTGCCCTCCACGGAGGAGACCGGGACGATGGCGGCCCACTCCCCCAGCTTCTCGATGGAGAGCAGGTGCTTCATGACGCGGTCGCGCGGCACGGCGTCGCACTTGGTCGCGACGGCGATGATCGGCCGCTTGATGCCGCGCAGCTCGCGTGCGATGAACTGGTCGCCGGGGCCGATGCGCTGATCGGCGGGCAGGCAGAAGAGCACGACGTCGACCTCGGAGAGGGCCTCGCGCACCATGTCGTTGAGTCGCTTGCCCAGCAGCGTACGAGGGCGGTGGTATCCGGGGGTGTCCACGAGTACCAGCTGGTAGTTGTCCCCGTGCACGATGCCGCGAATGTTGTGGCGCGTCGTCTCGGGACGGCCCGAGGTGATCGCGATCTTGCGCCCGACCAGCGCGTTTGTCAGGGTCGACTTACCGACGTTGGGGCGCCCGACGATCGAAACGAATCCGGCGCGGAAGTCCTCCGGGAAGTCCGGCATCTCGATGGTCGCGGCCGCGTCCTCGCGCAGGGATGCGAGCGAGGTCAGCGCCTCGAAAGCGTCGAGGTCGGCGTCCTCCTCGTCCTCCAGGCCCTCGAGATCCTCGTACTCTTCGTCTTCCTCGGAGTCCTCGGAGTCGTCGAAGTCCTCGTCGTCGCCGAGCTCAGCCCCGGCCTCGGCCTCAGTTTCGTCAACGAGGCCGGCGTCGATCTGCGCGCGAGCGTCGGCTTCCGGGTCGGCAGCGTCGGGGGCGACCTCGATGCGCGCGTCGCCGAAGGCGTTGGGGCCGGCCATGAGTTCGTCGTCGGAGGGGAATCGCATGTCAGTTGTCCTTGTCGTCGGCGGGGTTGAGGTCGGGGGTCAGGAGCTGCGCGTCGGGGTCGAGGCGGCAGAGGATGGTGGAGACTTGGCGGCGGCGCCCGCGCGCCTCTTCCGCCGTCATTGAAACGCCGGCGAGGGTACCGGTCGCGCCGGGCAGGGGAACCCGCCCAATCGCCTTGGCGAGCAGGCCGCCAACGGAGTCGACGTCCTCGTCTTCGATCTCGCGGCCGAGGAGCTCGCCCAGCTCGGAGATCGGGTAGCGTGCGGGGACGCGCCACACGCCCGGCTCGACTTCCTCGGGTTCGATGGAGTGGCGGTCGTGCTCGTCGGTCAGCTCGCCGACGACCTCCTCGAGGAGATCCTCGAGGGTCACGAGGCCCGCGACGCCGCCGTACTCGTCGATGACGATGGCCATGTGGAAACGCTCGGCCTGCATCTGGCGCAGCATGTCGTCCGCAGGCTTCATTTCAACGGCGAACTCGGCGGGGCGCATCATCTGCTCGGCGCGCATGTCGAGCTGGCCACCCGTAGCCTCCCAGCGCGACACGAGGTCCTTGAAGTACAGGATGCCGCGAATATCGTCCACGTCGTCGCCGACGACGGGCACGCGGGAGAAACCGGAGCGCACGAACAGGCGCAGGGCAGAGGGGGCGGGCGTGTCGGCGTCGATGGTCACCATGTCGGTGCGCGGCACCATGACCTCGCGAACCAGCGTGTGCCCGAGATCCAGGACGGAGCGGACCATGTCGCGGTCCTCTTCCTCGAAGCTCTCGGGCTCGCCGACCTCGTCGACAATCTCGCGCAGGTCCGAGATCAGTTCGGCACGCACCTGGGCCTCGGTGGGCTCGGGGGCGGGGCGCGAGGAGCGCACGCGGATCAGGAGCGGGTCCACCAGGTGACTGAGGCGCGCGAGGCGATCCGCGAACCTGGCGCCCGCCAGGGCGATGCCCTCGGGGTTGCGCGCGCCCCACTGAGCGGGCAGGAAGGACACGAAGAGCAGCTGCAGGGCCGCGATCACGAAGACAGCGATGAGGGCGACCGCCCACCAGGGCAGGCGGGTATCGACCAGGATGATCGTGCCCATGACCGCGTACACGACCTGCCAGAAGGTACGGAAGGCGCGCAGCGACAGCAGGGTGCGCTGGCGGTGATCGACGAGGCCGTAGAGGACGCGCGCGTTGCGCCGCTCTTCCTCGATGAGGTCCTCAACGCCGGCCAGGGTCAGGCGCTGGACGGCCTGCTCGACGCTCTGGGCGACAGACGCGAACGCCAGCGCGACGACCGCGAGGATCAGGAGCGCCACGGAGGGCGCGTTCAGCGCTGACGAGGCCGGGGACGCCTGCAGGGGAAGGATCATCGGGTGGCCAGGAAGGTCAGCAGGAGCTTGCGCTGGAGGGCGAACATGACCTCGCGCTCGGCGTCGGTCGCGTGATCGTAGCCCAGGAGGTGCAGCATGCCGTGCGTGGCCAGGAGGAGCATCTCCTCGGCGGCGCTGTGGCCGGACTCGGCGGCCTGGCGGGCGGCGACCTGCGGGCAGATGCAGATGTCACCGAGCATGCCGGGGGGCGTGGGGTGGTCCGCGGTGCCGGGGCGCAGCTCGTCCATGGGGAAGCTCATGACGTCGGTGGGGCCGGGCAGGTCCAGCCAGCGCACGTGCAGGTCTTCCATCGGCTCGGGCTCGATGAAGATGATGTTGACTTCCGCGTCGGAGCTGACGTGCATCTGGTCGAGCACGTAGTCGGCCAGCGCGGAAAACTCGGCTTCGTTGATCTCGTAGTCGGTCTCGTTGATGACCTCGGTCATGACGTGTACTCCCTGCGTGCGGTGTTGTGGCTGCGTGTGCGTGCGCGGCGCGCGGCGTTTTTGTCGTCGAAGCGCTGGTAGGCATCAATGATCGCGCCGACCAGCTCGTGGCGCACGACGTCGGCGCTGGTCAGGTGGCAGAACTCGATGTCGTCGATGTCGCCGAGGATGTTTTCGACGACGGACAGGCCCGAGGTCTGGCTGCCGGGCAGGTCGATCTGCGAGGCGTCGCCCGTGACGACGACCTTGGAACCGAAGCCCAGTCGGGTGAGGAACATCTTCATCTGGCCGACCGTCGTGTTCTGGGCCTCGTCAAGGATGATGAAGGAGTCGTTGAGGGTGCGTCCGCGCATGTACGCCAGGGGCGCGACCTCGATCGTGCCGGCGGCCATGAGCTTGGGTAGGGCCTCGGGGTCGAGCATGTCGCCCAGGGCATCGTAGAGGGGACGCAGGTAGGGGTCGATCTTGTCGGTGAGGGAGCCAGGCAGGAAGCCGAGGTTCTCCCCCGCCTCGACGGCCGGGCGGGTCAACACGATGCGGCGGACTTCTCCGGAGAGGAGGCGGCGTACGGCCTGGGCCATCGCCAGGTAGGTCTTGCCGGTGCCCGCGGGACCGATGCCGAAGACGACGGTGGCGCGGTCGATGGCGTCCGTGTAGGCCTTCTGGCCGGGGGTCTTGGGACGGATCGAACGCCCGCGCGCGGAGAGGATCTCTTCCGTGGGGGCCTCGCCCGAGGTGAGGCGTCCAAGCAGGCCGATGGCCTGTTCGACGGCGGTGGCGTCCAGGGCGGTGCCGCGACGGGCCATGCCGATGAGTTCTTCGAGGAGGCCCGCGGCCACGTCAATGTCGGCCTGGGTACCGGCCAGCGAGATTTCGCGCCCGGTGACGAGGAAACGGACGTGCGGGAAGCCGCGTTCAAGGGCACGCAGAACCTGGTCTGCGACGCCGAGGACCACGATCGGGTCCATGTCTGCGGGGATGGTGACGCGCCCCGTAGTGTGTGCGAGGGTGGCCGCCGCGAGCGCCGGCGCTGTGTTCTCCGTAGTCATACTGCTTTCAGTCTACTCTGCCGCTTCATCTTCCTCACCCTCATCACCTTCGTATTAGCCTGTGTGTATGAACAAACAGACCGTGCACGTAGAAGCTCTCAGCGAGGACCAGATTGATGCGTGGGTCGCAGAGGCAGAAGCAGGGTACGACGTTGAAATGCTGCGAAAAAACGGCAGCTCTACGCAATGAAAGCTCGTCAGCAGTATCACTCTCTTTTGGAATATTGAGCCATGCCCACCCTCGAAGAACTCGTTTCACACCCGCCGCAGCTGCCGGTCACGCGCGCTCTGGGCGATATCGCTGCGGCGACGCGGCCGGGTGGCTGCGCGGTCGTCACGGCTCCTCCGGGCACGGGTAAAACAACGCTTCTGCCGCCCGCGGTGGCGGTGGCGTTGGCGAGCCACGACGCGTCGGTGGGTCGAGTTCTCGTCACGCAGCCGCGCAGGGTGGCCGCGCGGGCTGCTGCTCGCCGGATCGCCCGTCTGCTCGGCGAGGAGGTCGGCGGGCAGGTCGGCTACTCGGTGCGCGGGGATTCGCGGGTCAGCGAGCGCACGCGCGTGGAGATGGTGACGCCGGGTGTAGCGCTGCGTCGCCTGCAGCGCGATCCGGAGCTGCCCGGGGTGTCCGCTCTGATCGTCGACGAGTTCCACGAGCGCGACCTGGACACAGACCTGGCGCTGGCATTCGCTCTGGACGCCCGCTCGGCGCTGCGCGACGACCTGTTCGTGGCACTCACCTCGGCGACGCTCGAGGCCTCGCGCACGGTTGATTTCCTGCGCGCCTCGACGGGTGAGGAGCCCGCGCTCGTCGATATTCCGGGCGATATTTTTCCGCTGGAGCTGCGCTACGCTCCCCCGCCGCGCGGCATCGAGGCCGTGGGCGCGATCGGGAACGAGCGCGTGGGCGTGCGCCGCGAGTACCTGGCGCACGTCGCACGCACGGTCGAGGAGACGGTCGCGGCCACCGAGGGCTCGGTCCTCGTGTTCCTGCCGGGCGTTGGCGAAATCGAAACCGTTCGGGGCAACCTGCACCTGGGAGACGTCCCGGTCCTGACGCTGCACGGACAGCTGAGCGCAGCCGAGCAGGACCGCGCGCTCTCCCCCGCCGCCGGGCGCCGCGTCATCCTCTCCACGTCCATCGCGGAGTCCTCCCTGACGGTTCCGGGTGTCTCCGTTGTCGTGGACGCGGGGCTTGCGCGTGAGCCGCGCTTCGACGCGGGCCGCTCCCTCTCCTCTCTCGTGACCGTTCCGGCGGCCCTCGCCCGCCTCGAGCAGCGTGCGGGCCGCGCCGCGCGCACCGGCCCGGGCATCGCCGTACGCGTCATGGACTCGGTGGACGTGGCCCGCAGGCCCGCGCAGTCGGCGCCGGGGATCGCCACGCAGGACCTGACGGACGCGCGCCTCCAGGTCGCCTCGTGGGGCACGCCTGTGGAGGAACTCGCCCTGCTCGACGCTCCACCCGCGGGCACGTGGGAGGCCGCCGGGCACCGTCTATCCTCCCTGGGCGCCATCGACGAGGCCGGGGCCGCCACCGCTCTCGGCCGCACGCTGGCATCGCTGCCGTTGGACCCGCCCTTGGGCAGGGCCCTCCTGGCGTCAAGCGCGATCCTAGGGGCCTCGAAGGCGGCGCGCTTCGTGGCCCTCCTGTCGGAGGATGTACGTGCACCGGGGGCTGACCTGGGTGCGCTCGAGCGTCGGCTGGGTCGCGGCGGCGCCAGCGATTCGGGAGTGGGGAAGGCTCAGGCAGCGCGGGTGAAGGAGACGCAGGCGCGCCTGGAGCGTCTGGCGCAGCGCCTGCCGGGTTCCGCGTCGCGCGATGCCCTCGCGTCGGTTGTGGCTGAGGATCAGGAGAAAGCGCGCACGCGTGAGGATGAGCTGGCTCTGACGTGCGCGCTGGCGTACCCGGAGTGGATCGCGCGGCGCCGCCCGGGGTCCGCTGCCTACATTCTGGCGGGCGGCGTGGGCGCCGAGCTGCCGCAGGGCTCGCCCTTGGAGGGCCAGGAGTGGCTGGCCGTGGCCTCGATCGACCGGGCGCCGGCCTCGCGCCACGCGCGTATTCTCGCGGCGGTGCCGCTGTCGGAGGAGGATGCCCTGGCTGCAGGCGGCGCGCTCCTGGAGACCCGCACGCAGGCCTCGATTAACAAGGGAGCTCTGACAGCCACCCACACGCGCGCCCTGGGTGCGATCCCCCTGAGAAGTGCCCCGGCCTCGTCCCTGAGTGAAGAGGAGGCGACCGCGCTGGTGGCCGCGCATCTGGCCGCGCGCGGGCTGGGCGATCTGGGCTGGGGGAAGGAGGCCTCGTCCCTGCGCGAGCGCATGCGGGTGCTCCACGAAGTGCTCGGCGATCCGTGGCCCGACGTGTCGGATGAGGCCCTCGCGGGCAGCGCCCACGAATGGCTTGCTCCGTGGGCGAAGCGCCTGGCACAGGGCGGCTCTTTGAGTAGCGTGTCGATGCTCGATGCGCTGCGCTCGATGCTGCCGTGGCCGCAGGCGGCGCGCCTGGATGAGCTGGCGCCGGAAAAGATGCCGATTCCTGCCGGAGGCACGCGACCCATCGACTGGAGCGGCGCGCATCCGGTGCTCACGCTGCGCGTCCAGCAGGCGTTCGGGTGGACGGACACGCCCAAGCTGGTGGACGGGCGCGTTCCCCTGGTGCTGCATCTGACGGATCCGGCGGGACGCCCCGCGGCGGTCACCTCTGATCTGACGTCGTTTTGGGCGGGGCCTTACCGGGACGTGCGCGCACAGCTACGCGGGCGCTATCCGAAGCATCCCTGGCCCGAGGACCCGCTGCACGCGGAGCCCACAAACCGCGCCAAGCGCCGGGGGTAGCGCACACGCTCTCCCCCGCGCCGGGCGTTCAATCGTCCAATTTGCCGACGATCCCCCGCCCGTCGGGCAGATTCTTCGACGGCATCTGATAGGCGTCGAGGTCCGCCATAGCGGGACGCTCGAGGCCCAGTTCGCGCAATTGTGCGTAGGTCGACATGCGCACGGGACCCAGCTCTGCGACAGGCTGGCCTTCCTCGGTGAGCGTGACGACTTCACCGGATGAGGCGCGCGCCAGAGCCGCCCCCACATCCTCTTTGAAATCACCAATTTCTAGAGCCCTCATGCCTTAATCTAAGCACGCCGAAGGGGGTTTGAACGAACGGCACGATCACTATGTGACCCTTCGTTCCTCTACGCCCAACAAACGAGCGTCATACAGCCAAATGATCATGAAAACAGACACCCCCGCTGTGACCACCTGGTGGACATTTCCACTCAATGGAATAGATCCGGGCGCACTGCGTTGAAATTAGGTAACCCTGTTCTACCCAAGGAGAAACATGTCCACGAACGCAATCGAGAACGTCGACCTGCTGGTT
>CAUTGT010000035.1:0-8528 GCA_963537735.1 uncultured Actinomycetaceae bacterium
GTCCCTGTCCAAGGTGACCGGCGACCCCGAGCGCCCCTACGGCGTTGTCCTCGGTGGCTCTAAGGTTTCCGACAAGCTGGGCGTCATCGCCAACCTGCTGAAGAAGGCTGACATGCTCTTCATCGGCGGTGGCATGGTCTTCACCTTCCTCGCCGCTCAGGGCTACTCGGTGGGCAAGTCTCTCCTTGAGGAAGACCAGATCGATACCGTCAAGGGCTACATCGCCGAGGCCGCCGAGCGCGGCGTCGACCTCGTCCTGCCCGTCGACGTCATCGTCGCCCCCGAGTTCGCAGCCGACGCGCCCGCAACCGTCGTCAAGGTCGACGCTATTCCCGATGACCAGATGGGTCTGGATATCGGCCCCGAGTCCGCGAAGCTCTTCGCTGACAAGCTCGCGACCGCCAAGACCGTCGCGTGGAACGGCCCCATGGGCGTCTTCGAATTCGACGCGTTCGCCGGCGGCACCCGCGCCGTCGCCGAGGCCCTGTCCAAGGGCTCCATGTTCTCCGTCATCGGCGGCGGCGACTCCGCCGCGGCCGTGCGCCTGCTCGGCTTCGACGAGAACACCTTCTCCCACATTTCCACTGGCGGTGGCGCCTCCCTCGAGCTCCTCGAGGGCAAGGTTCTGCCCGGTATCGCAGTTCTGGAGGACTGACTCATGGCACGCACCCCCCTGATGGCCGGCAACTGGAAGATGAACCTCGATCACCTCGAGGCCAACCACCTCGTCCAGGGCCTGGCGATGGCCCTGTCCGACGCGGACCACGACTACTCCAAGTGCGAGGTCCTCGTCATCCCGCCGTTCACCGACCTCCGCACCGTCCAGACCATCGTTGACGCCGATGAGCTTCAGATCAAGTACGGTGCTCAGGACGTCTCGATCCACGACAACGGCGCCTACACCGGCGAAATCTCCACCGAGATGCTGACCAAGCTCGGCGTCTCCTACGTGGTCATGGGCCACTCCGAGCGTCGCGAGTACCACGGCGAGTCCGACGAGCTCGTCGGCGCCAAGGCCCGCAAGGTCTTCGACGCTGGCATGACCCCGATCCTGTGCTGCGGCGAGGCCCTCGAGGTCCGCAAGGCCGGCACCTACGTCGACTTCGTGCTCGGCCAGATCCGTGCCGCCCTCGCCGGCTGGAAGGCCGAAGAGGTCGCCAAGATCGTCATCGCCTACGAGCCCATCTGGGCCATCGGCACCGGCGAGACCGCCTCCGCCGAGGACGCTCAGGAAGTGTGCGGCGCAATCCGCGCCGCCCTGGCCGAGGACTTCGGCCCTGAGACCGCCGAGTCCACCCGCATCCTCTACGGCGGCTCCGCCAAGCCCGACAACATCAAGGAGCTCATGGCTCAGCCTGACGTCGACGGCGGTCTCGTCGGTGGCGCGTCCCTCAAGGCTGATTCCTTCGCCGCTATGGCGACGTTCTACGCCTGAGAAGCCGTCACGCGCTCACCCCGCCCAGCCACGTCAGCCGGGTCGGAGCGAACGCGAGGTGGGGCCAACCGGTGTGCCGGTTGGCCCCACCGGCATTCTCAGTTAAACTAAAGCTATATGTGCCCCGATCCGGGGCGAACTGCGATAGAAACTGGATTGACCGTGACCATTCTGAACAACACGCTGATCGTGCTGATCTTCCTGACCAGCATCCTGCTGACTCTGACCGTCCTGATGCACAAGGGACAGGGCGGCGGTCTGTCGGACATGTTCGGTGGTGGCATCTCCTCGTCGGCCGGCTCCTCCGGTGTCGCCGAGCGTAACCTGAACCGCATCACCCTGGGCACGCTGCTCATCTGGCTGGTGTGCATCATCGGTTACGCACTTCTCGCGAAGTTCGGTGGCTGACCGTCATGGTCGACTTTGACCTATGGCTCCCCACACTCGTGTGGGGAGCCCTGTTTTTGTGGTCGTATCACACTGAGCCACGTCGTTTTCGGAATGCCTTTTTCTTTTTCTTCCTGTGTGCATCGGCGCTCGCAGCGGCATCGCTTCAGCTGGATCAGTGGTGGATTTTCCTGCCGATTGCGCTCGTGTTGATGCTGAGTCCATTCATCACGATCGTCTTCTTGTTTGTCAATGAGGTCTCGTTGGTGCGCCGCGAGGGCTTCTCTCTGTCACACGCGCTTCCGCTCCTGTTTGCGTGCGCTATCGTCGCATGGTTTGTTGCGCTTCCAGCGGCGCTGCTAGCCGGCTTACCCCCAGTGGTGCTTGGCTTGGTGCTCGCGCTAACGGTGTGCGGTGCCTGGTTTTTCCTCTCATTCACCGCGCTACTGTTGTACTCCTGGTTCTATCGTGCGTTGCCCAGGCGACGACGCTATGACTTCATCGTCATCCACGGTGCGGGGCTTATTGGTGAGGAGCTGACGCCTCTTCTGCGTGGGCGCGTTGATCGAGCCTACGACCTGTGGGTCGCGCAGGACAGGCAGGCCACCTTCGTGCCATCGGGCGGTCAAGGCGCCGACGAGGTGGTTTCTGAGGCCGCGGCTATGGCCCGCTACCTGTGTTCGCTCGGGGTGCCGGATTCGCAGATCGTTGTGGAAGACTCGTCGACGACGACATGGGAGAACCTGATCAATTCGCGTGACCTGATTGCAGGTCTCGCCGAAGGAGGTAATGCCCGGTCGGTACTTGTCACGAGCGACTACCACGTCTTCCGTACTGCGATGTACGCTCGAGCAGTCGGCTTCAACGCGGATGGCTTAGGGTCGAAGACCGCCTTCTACTATTTCCCAACGGCTTTTATCCGCGAATTCATCGCGATCTCCCGCAAGTACTGGTGGCCCTACGCGGTCATTATGGGGCTATGGGCGCTGGCGACGGTCGTCATCTACGTTTTATCAGCGCTTCGGTGAGCGGCGCGTACACCATGTGACCTGAGCAAGGTTGGTGACAACCACCGAAGACACAATAATCGGGGGCGGCAACTGCCACCCCCGATTCGTGTCGTAGGCGTCCAACGTCAGTCTGACGTGATACGCGCGGCTGCAGCCTCGTCGAGGTAGACGCGCGTTGCGGGGGAGAGGATGCCCGCAACCGGTAGGTCGAGGGGCGACGTGCCTGCGAACGCTCGTCCGAGGGCATCTGCCTTCGCGGAACCCGCCGTCGTCAGCCACACCTCGCCGCATGCACGCATGACGGGCATCGATACCGTGATGCGCTCGGGCGGAGGCTTCGGGGAATTGCGGATCGCCAGAATGGGGGAGGCCTCGTCCATGTCGATGCAGCCCGGGAAGAGCGAGCAGATGTGCCCGTCAGGACCCATACCGATCAAAGCGATGTCGAAGGAACGCTCACCCATGAGCTCATGCCACGTGTCGGCGAACGCCGTGGTCGCTGCGTCGAGAGAACCGGCACCAGGTGCGGATACATCCGAGGTCGGCATGCGGACGAACTCGACGCCGGAGGCCGCGCGGAAGAAGCCCTCCCATGCCTGATCGTCGTTGCGATCCGCGTCGCCGGCGGGCACATAACGCTCGTCGACAAGCCACACGCGCACGCGGGACCAGTCGACCTCGCCAACAAACGGAAGTAACGAGGGCAGCAGGCTCGTCGTGATCGCGCCGCCGGAGATGGCCAGGTTCACGCGCGATCCGGCCCCGGCCTCGTCGATGAGCATACTGAGACGAGCAAGGAACGCGCGGCCCACGGCCTCGTTGAGTTCCTCGACAGTCGGCAGGACCTCAAGCGTGTGGACGGGCACCATCGTCACTCACCCTCAGAGCATTCAGCCAGTCGCGGGAGTTCCTTCGTGAGGAGCTCGCCGTAGTAGACGTCCGGATCCATGCGACGCAGATCCTCCATGAGGGAGTCCTGCACGGAGCGGCGCGCGAGGTTCACGGAGCGATCTTCGAGGCCGGGGCGCGACAGACGTGCGACCGACGAGGAGGCGCTACGCGACAGCGACACGGTCGTGTCATCGTCGAAGAAGAACGTAATGTCCGTAATCGTGAGGGCCTCGGGGTCGACGACTCGCTCGACGGGCACGCCCAGCTGGTGGTGCAGCCACGCGGCCACGAGGAAGGGGGAAGGGTGTGTCGCGTTACCCGCGACGCGGATCGACGTCGGCAGGCGGTCGAAGTCCTCAGCGACGGCCGCGAGCAGCGCCCGCCACAGCGTGACGCCGGCCCACGCGAGATCCGTATCGCCGGGGGTGTAGACGGCCGAGAGAGCAGACAGCGTGTCCATGGGGCACTCGGTCGCGCGCGAGTCGGTGATGCGCTTGACGGCGAGGCGACCAAGCGGGTGCGCACCCGGGTTCTGCGGGGGAACGACCGGCCAGTACGTGACGACCGGCGTATCCGACTGGAGCAGCGGCATGACGAGCGAGTCGATGTTCGACGCAGCCTCACCGCGAGGCTCGAGGATGATGATGTCGGACAGGCCCGCTGCGTCGCCCACGCGAATCTGTGCGTTTAGGCGCGCTGTGCCTTCGGTGGACTCGGGCTCGACGATGACGATGACGCGGCAGGGATGCTCGCGAGAGACCGCGTCGGACACCTCGATTGCGTTGTCGACGTCGATGAGGTCGGGCACGCAGATGAGCAGCGTGAGGACACGGCTCAGAGCGGCGGAACCGCGCTCGTCGCGCAGCTCCACAATGCGGGAGGCGACCTCGGCCGACGTGGTGTTCTTCAGGGTGATGATCACGGGAGCCTCCAGAAACGGCCGTCGCGGGCCAGCATGTCGTGCGCGGATTGGGGACCCCAGGTGCCGGGGGAGTAGGGCTCGGGCTGACCCTGGGACTCCCAGAAGGACAGGATCGGATCGAGGATCTTCCACGAGGCCTCGACCTCGCGCTGGTGCGGGAACAGGGGAGCGGAGCCGACGAGCGCGTCCAGGATGAGGCGCTCGTAGGCCTCGGGCGAGTCCTCGGTGAACGCGTGGCCGTAGGCGAAGTCCATGGTCACGTCACGGACCTGCATCGATGTGCCCGGCACCTTCGCGCCGAGCTTGAGGGTCAGACCCTCGTCTGGCTGGACGCGGATCACGAGCGCGTTCTGGCCGGATTCACTCAATTCGGAGTTGCCGAACGGCACGTGGGCCGAGCGCTTGAAGATGACAGCGATCTCGGTGACGCGCTTGCCGAGGCGCTTGCCAGCTCGCAGGTAGAAGGGCACGCCCGCCCAGCGGCGTGTGTCCACGAAGAGCTTGATCGCCGCGAAGGTCTCGGTGGTCGAGTCGGCGGGGATGCCGTCCTCCTCGAGGTAGCCGCGCACCTGGTCGCCACCCTGCCAGCCGCCGGCGTACTGCCCGCGAGCAGTATCGATGGCGAGGTCCTCGGGCAGGCGCACAGCGGAAAGCACCTTCTCCTTCTCCGCCCGGATTTCCTCGGGTGTGAAGTGGACGGGTTCCTCCATGGCGGTCAGCGCCATCAGCTGGAGCAGGTGGTTCTGAATGATGTCGCGGGCTGCGCCGATCCCGTCGTAGTAGCCCGCGCGCGTGCCGATACCGATATCCTCGGCCATCGTGATCTGCACGGAATCGACGTAGTTTGCCTTCCACAGGGGTTCGAACATGGCGTTCGCGAAGCGCATCGCCATGATGTTCTGGACGGTTTCCTTGCCCAGATAGTGGTCGATGCGGAAGACGTCCTGCTCGTCGAAGATCTGAGAAATAACGTCGGAGAGCTCTTGCGCGGAGCGAAGGTCGTGGCCGAAAGGCTTCTCGATGATGACGCGTCGCCATTCGCGGCCCTGGCGCTTGTTGAGGCCCGTGTCGGACAGGTGCTTGGCCACGACGGGGAAGTATGAGGGCGGAATCGAGAGGTAGAACGCGTGGTTGCCGCCGGTTCCCCGCGAGCGGTCGAGCTCGGCGACGGTGTCGGCCAGCTGGCGGTAGGCGTCGGGATCGTCGAAGGTACCTGAGACGAAGCGCAGACCCGAGCGCAGCTGGTTCCACGTTCCTTCGTTAAAGCCGGTGCGGGTGTGCGCCTCGATGGATCCGCGCACGTATTCCTCGAAGTCCTGGGGGCTCCAGTCGCGGCGCGCGAAGCCGGTCAGGGAGAAGGCTGGGTGGAGGAGGCCGCGGTTAGCGAGGTCGTAGATGGCGGGAAGGAGCTTCTTGCGCGCGAGGTCGCCCGTGATGCCGAAAATGACGAGGCCGCAGGGCGGGGAGATGCGTGGAAGCCTGCGATCCTGAGGATCACGCAGGGTGGGAATCTCGCTGGTCACGAGTGGTCGCTCCGTTCGCTAGGGGTGAGGACGAGGCCGGGGCCCGAACGCTTTGCCCGCAGGGGGAAATGGAACGGGACCGAGGACCCACACATGTGTAAGAGAATAGGGCTGCTGGCACACCCTCGCGCGCCAGCAGCCCTATCTTCAGTTCAGTTGACTACAAAGTCACGAACGAGCGGCCTCGATGGATTCCTTCGCGGCTGCGGCCACGTGCTCGGCATCGATGCCGTACTCCTTGAAGAGGAGTTCGCCCGGCGCGGAGGCACCGAAGTGCTCGATGGAGACCGCGCGGCCGGCGTCGCCGATCCAGCGGTACCACGGCAGGGCGATGCCGGCCTCGACGGAGACGCGGGCGCGCACCGACGGGGGCAGGACCGAGTCGCGGTACTCGCGGTCCTGGGCCTCGAACCAGTCGAGGCAGGGCACGGACACGACGCGGGCGGCGATGCCGTCGGCGGCCAGGGCCTCGCGCGCCTCGAGGGCGACGGAGACCTCGGAGCCGGAGGCCAGGAGGATCACGTCGGGCGTGCCCTCGGCGTCGGCCAGGACGTAGGCGCCGCGCGCCAGGTCAGCGGTGGTGGCCAGTCCGGTGCCTTCGCCGCGTGCCGGGTTGGGCAGGTTCTGGCGCGACAGGATGATGGCTGCCGGGTGGGACTGCTCGAGGATGGCCTTCCAGGACGCTGCCGTCTCAGCGGCGTCGGCGGGACGCACAACCGCGAAGTTCGGGATCGCGCGGTAGGAGGCCAGGTGCTCGATCGGCTGGTGGGTCGGGCCATCTTCGCCGACGCCGATGGAGTCGTGGGTCCACACGTAGGTGACGGGCAGGTCCATGAGGGCGGCGAGGCGCACGGCGCCGCGCATGAAGTCGGAGAACACGAAGAACGTGCCGCCGTAAGCGCGGGTGAAGCCGTCGGCAGCGATGCCGTTGAGGGCAGCACCCATTGCGAACTCGCGCACGCCGAAGTGGAGGTTGCGGCCGAACTCGTTGCCGCTGAAGGACGAGGAGGAACGGTGTGCGGGCAGGAACGAGGGCTCGCCCTTCAGGAAGGTGTTGTTCGAGCCGGCGAGGTCGGCGGAGCCGCCCCACAGCTCGGGCAGGACGGGGGCGATCGCGTTGAGGACCTGGCCGGAGGCGGCGCGGGTCGCGATGGCCTTGCCCTCTTCGAAGGTGGGCAGCGCGGCTTCCCAGCCCTCGGGGAGGCGTCCTTCGAGGAGGCGCTCCAGCAGGGCGGCCTGCTCGGGGTGAGCGGCCTTCCATGCGTCGAAGCGGGCGTCCCAGTCCTTGCGGTACTCTGCTGCGCGGGCGGCGGCGCGGGCGCGGACCTCGTCCACGATCGCGGCGTCGGCGTCGAACATCTTCTCGGGATCGGCGCCCAGGGCTTCCTTCAGGGCCTTGAGGGCCTCGGAGCCCAGCTTGGAGCCGTGGATGCCGCCGGTGTTCTGCTTGCCGGGGGTCGGCCAGCCGATAATGGTGCGCAGCGCGATGAGCGAGGGCTTCTTGGTCTCGGCCTTGGCGGCGTCGAGGGCGTCGTTCAGGGCGGCGGTGTTTTCCTCGTAGGAGCCGTCCTCACCGAGCCAGTCGACGCGCTGGACGTGCCAGCCGTAGGCCTCGTAGCGGGCCAGGACATCCTCGTTGAAGGCGATCGAGGTGTCGTCTTCGATGGAGATGTGGTTGTCATCCCAGATGACGGTGATGTTGCCGAGCTCCTGGGTGCCGGCGAGGGAGGAGGCCTCGGCGGAGACGCCTTCCTCGAAGCAGCCGTCGCCAGCGATGACGTAGACGTTGTGGTCGAAGACGGACTCGCCGAGGGGGGTCTCGGCATCGAGCAGGCCGTGGACGCGGCGTGCGTTCATGGCGAAGCCGACGGCGGAGGCGATGCCGGTGCCCAGCGGGCCGGTGGTGATTTCAACGCCCTTGGTGTGGCCGTACTCGGGGTGGCCGGGGGTCAGGGATCCGGCGGTGCGCAGGGTCTTGATGTCGTCGAGTTCGAGACCGAAGCCGGACAGGTAGAGCTGGACGTACTGGGTCAGCGACGAGTGGCCAGCCGAGAGGATGAAGCGGTCACGACCGATCCAGCGCGGATCCGCCGGGTCAACGTTCATGACCTTGTTGTAGAGGAGGTAGGCGGCGGGGGCGAGCGAGATGGCGGTACCGGGGTGGCCCGATCCGGCCTGCTCGACGGCGTCGGCGGCGAGGAGCTTAGCGGTCTTGACCGCTTCGTCATCGATGTGATCCCAGTGAAGTGACACGTTGGTCTCCAGTGGTTGGGCCCCAGCGTTGGGGCGGAAATGGTTTACCGCGTCACAGTCTAGCGAAAATGTGCGCATGCCGATAGCGCTCACGCACATATGTTGCA
>CAUTGT010000036.1:0-8438 GCA_963537735.1 uncultured Actinomycetaceae bacterium
CAAACTCGTTATCAGACATGCTTCCTCCTTATATCTGCCCACATATTACGGTCAGGGTGAGCGCTTGCGCGCATTAGCCCTCGGCAGGCCTCTCTTTTGCTGCCGAATCCTCATCGGACTCGAGCTTCTTGAGCGCCCGCACACGGGCCCACAGGACGCCCATCGAGGCGCAGCCGGTCGCCATTCCGAGCGCCGCCAGCGGCGGGCTCGCGAGCGCCATCTTTGTGAGCAGGGATGATCCCGGGACAATCACGTTGCCCGTCAGCGATGCCCACACGGGCAGGACCACGTACGTGGGGAGCACTAGGATGAACCAGCTCGCGACCTGCGTGCCCGTGATCGACCAGCGGGCGCTCACGACGAGCACCGCGAACGCGACGCCCGCTCCGAGCGCGAGCCAGTGCATCGGCTCGAAGCCCTCGGTGATCCCCTCCAGGCCCATGGCCGCGACGTTCGTCGTATCCGAGGGGGCCGCCGCGACCATCAGCGTCCCCGCCGCGACCGCCGCCGGAAGCGCGACCGTCGTGCCGAATCCGTGGCGGTGCACGCGGGCCAGAGGCACGCGCGTGCTCTTACCGGCGCGCACTCGCACCGACTTGATTGTCAGCGCGCACGCGCCAAGCATGAGCGACATACACACCGGGTACAGGCACCAGGACACGCCCGCGATGACGTCCTCGGGACCCACGGACGACTTCATGAGAAAAGGAAGGCGCGCCACGCCAAAGAACTGGGCCGCCCCCACGACGAGCGACCACACGAAGGTCACGACCATTCCCGCGCTCGACTCCTCGCAATTGAGGGCGATGAGGGCCAGCAGCAGTGACGCGAGCGCCATGCCGATGAGCCCCTCGACCGAGGCTAGGGGCTGGCCGACCGAGGCCAACGCCTGAACGTCGACCATCGAGGACCCCAGGAACACCAGGGCGATCGGGGCGAAAACAAACGCGAACAACCCCGAGCGCAGGCGCGCGGAGAGGTTTCGATGCTGCAAAAGCGTCATGCCCCTAGTGTAGAGGGGTGAGTATCGAAGCCCTCGTCGACCCCGCACCCGCCGTGTTGTGCGCCGCAGCAGCCCGCCCCGACGTCGCCTCCGCCATGAATGAGGCCCACGCGGCGCTCGCCGACCTACGCTTCAGCGAGGGACTGCGTCGCGGCTGGGAGGAAGCGCGCGCGGAGGCGGCCGTACGCGAGGCCGCCGCCCTGTCCATCATCGAGGGGGCCCGCACGAGCGTCGATGATGTGCGTGTCCTGTCTATGGCTGACGAGGGGGGAGCGGCCTCGGACCCGGGGGCTGCCCTCGCGCTGGGGATCTGGCGCTCGCAGTGGAACCTCGCTTCGCGTTTCCCCGCGCTTAACACCCGCTCCCAGGGGGGAGCGCGCGTCGCCCCCACGCCCCTTCCCGCGCTGATCGCGGGACTGCACAGGGACGCCTGCTCGGGTCTCGTCGCCGCCGGCCTCGTCGAGTCGCGGTCCGTCGCCGTGCCCGCCGACCCGTCCATGCTCGCACCCGCCCTCGCCTACACGCGCTGCGATGCGCCCGGCCTCGCCGTCGCTGCCGCCCTGACCGCCCACTTCCGTTTCCGGCGCGTCTTTGACCCGGCCTCGTCCGTTGTGGGGGGAGGACTGGCGCGGTGGATTCTCGTCACCCGAGGCGTCGATCCGACCGGCGTGTGTGTGCCGTCCGCCTACGACGCGCTCGACCCGGCGCGCGCGGGACGCGAACTCGCCGGGTGGGTGAGCGCTGACGAGGCCGGCCTGGCCCGGTGGATCATCCACTACTGCGCGGGAGTCGTCTACGGAGCCCAGGTGGGTCGTGATGTCGCCCGCCACGTGCAGGCGGGCCGCCTCTCCTAGGGCTGTTTCTCAGCGGCGCAGGAGCGCGCAGGCCGCCGCGCCAACGGCGACGCCGGCGATGAAAGGCACCGCGACCTTCGCGGGCGTAGGAACCTCGCGCGGCAGGACGCGCACCGTGGACGTGAACGTGAGGGTGGGCCAGCCTTCGCGCTGCGCCATCTCGCGCAGGCCGCGGTCCGGGTTGACCGCGTAGGGGTGGCCGACGAGGCGCAGGAGCGGCGCGTCCGACACCGAATCCGAGTACGCCGAGCACTCCGACAGGTCCCAGCCGTGCGAGCGAGCGAGGGCCTCGCAGGCATCCGCCTTGCCCTGCGCCTGATTGAAGTGCGTGATCTCGCCCGTGAAACACCCGTCGTCGTCGACCGCCGCGCGCGAGGCGAGGACCTCGTCAGCCCCCAGCATCTTGGCGATCGGGCGCACCACCTGCTCGACCGACGCAGACGCGATGACGACGACGTCTCCCGCCCGCTTGTGCGCCTCGATGCGCGCGAGCGCCTGCGCGTAGCAGACGGGCTGGATCGTGCGCTCGAGCGCGTCCTCGACCGTGGCCTCCAGGAAGGCCGCGTTCCAACCGCGCCCCATGCGCCCCAGCGCCTGCGCCATCTGGTCCATGCGCGACTCGTCTGCTCCCGCGAGCAGGTAGGGCAGCTGAACCAGGACGGACGTGAGGGCGGTACGTCGGTTCATGAGGCCGGCCTCGATGAAGGGGCCAGAAAGCGCCACGTTCGAGGACGTGTCCAGAATCGTCTTATCCAGGTCAAAAAAGGCCGCGCGTACCATTGCGTCTACTCCAGCGTTGGCTCAATCCACAGGGGTCCTCCATCGGATCCCTCTATGCACAGCGTGGCACCTCGGGTTCGCGTTGTCCACAGGGGCGCGTCCGTGGGTGGACGCACCGTGCTCTGCGGGCGCATCGTCGTCCTATGAACGCCCACGTCACCCCGAACCGAGGCGCCGTTGCCCTCGTCGGCCTCGCCCCGCCCGACCTCGACAGGGCACGGGATGCCGCGCTGCTCGCGGGAGCACGCGTGTGCTCGAACCCGGGCCAGGCCTCGTTGATCCTCGCCTCAGTATCGGCTCCCGTGCCCGAGGGAGTGCCTTGCGTGCGCGTCGGGCAGGGTGGTCAGGTGAGGCTACCGGGGGACACCGCGCTCCTCGTGTCCCTCATCGCCGAGGCATCCTCCCGCTCGCGCCGATCGGGTGCGCTGTGGGTGGTCGCTGGGATCGCCGGAGGGGTTGGGGTGACCGGAGTCGTGCGGCTTGTGGCCCGCGAGCGTGGGCGTCGTCGGGGTGCCCGGTGGGGTGGGCGGCGCGGGGAGCGCCGAGCGGGGGTGGGAGACACGGTCGTCGTCGACGCATCCGGGTCTGTGCCCGGGGTTGCGCTCGCGGGTGACCACGATGTTCCCGGCGTGCGGTGGGCGGATCTGGATGCCTCCGAGGACTCGTATCTACCGTCGCTGCGCGATCATCTGCCCGTCGTTGGGGGAGTGCGTGCCCTCGTTGGGGACTGTCGAGGCGGTGCCGCCGCCGACGATCCCCGCGTGGTTGCGGCGTGCCGATCTCTCGATGCGCCCCTCGTCGTGGACGTTGGCCGATGGGACGCCCGGGCCGCCCGGTGCGTGTCCGCGATCCACGCCGACGCGCTCGTCTTGGTCACCCACGGAAACCTGGAGGGAGCCGCTGCGCTGTCCGCGACATGCGCGGCGTTTCCCCCTCCATGCTCCGCGATCACGCTTGTGTGTGCTGGTGAGCGATGGGGAGCCGGTGTGCGCGAGTGTGCCCCCGGGCCCATCCTGCGCGCTCCCGCTCGCCCCGGTCGGAATCTGCGCGCGCTCATGCGTGCCCTCGAATCCGTTTCCCTCTCGAGTGCAGGCGGGGCTACGCGGACGCCTGGCGAGCCGCTCGCGATCGAGGCGCGCCATGCGTGACGCTCTGCGCCTGCTCGCCCGCGGTGAGGACCCAGCCCGTGCGGCCGCCGCGTGCGCGCCGCCCGGTTGTGGAGCCATCGCGGTCGCCTCCACGCTGGAGACCCTGCGCGCCCGTCAACGGGGCATGGACCCGCCCCTCGCGTCCCTCCTCGACGACCCAGCCGTCACCGACGTTCTCATCAACGGCACCCAGGCGTGGGCCGACCGGGGAGGCGGCCTCGTGCGCGCGGATGCCGGCATCCGAGACGAGGCCGATGCCCGCCGCGCAGCCATACGCCTCGCGAGCGCGTGCGGCGTGCGTCTGGACGACGCCCGCCCCATCGCGGATGGCACCCTGCCCGGGGGCGTGCGCCTGCACGCGGTCCTCGCCCCTGTCTCGGGATCGGGCACCCTCATCTCCCTGCGCGTCCTCGGCGCCCGTCGGCTGGGCGTCGCGGATCTCGAGGCCTGCCGGACGCTGCCCGGCGCAGTGGGAACCCTCCTGCGCTCCCTTGTCGCCTCGCGCGCCAACGTCCTCGTCAGCGGGGCGACCGGAAGTGGGAAGACGACGCTCCTGAGCGCCGCGCTCTCCCTTGTTCCCTCTGGTGAGCGCATTGTCTGCATCGAAGAGGTCGCCGAAATCATGCCCGTCCACCCCCACTGCGTGCACCTCATCGAGCGCGCCCCCAACGTCGAGGGGAGGGGGGCGGTCACCCTCTCCGACCTCGTGCGCGCGGCCATGCGCATGCGCCCCGACCGCCTCGTCCTCGGAGAGTGTCGAGGCCCCGAAGTGCGCGACGTCCTCACCGCCCTCAACACCGGGCACGACGGCGGATGGGCAACGATCCACGCCAACGGGGCGCGCGACGTGCCCGCTCGGCTTGCTGCCCTCGGAGCGCTCGCCGCCATGAGCGAAAGCGCCGTCGCCGCCCAGGCTGCCAGCGCCATCGACGCCGTCCTCCACATGCGGCGCGGCGCAGATGGGCACCGCTGGGTGTCCGAGGTCGGGGTCCTCACGCGCGCTCGCGGGCCACTCGAGTGCGCACTCGCGCTCAGCGCCACCGCCGATGGCTGCGTCACCACGCACGAGGCCTGGGCCTCCCTCGCCCGAAGGGTCGGGCTATGAGGGCGGGATGGGATGCGTTCGTGGACTGCCTTGGCCTCGGCGAGATGGCGGCGGTCAGCGTGTTCGCTATATGTGCATTTGCGCTGTGTTTGCAGTGTTGTCTGGCCGTGTGTCGGCGAGCGCGCGAGAAGCGCATCGTGCGCGCGTGGGCGCGCCCGACGCGTGTGCGTAGCCCGGACCGCGAGGCCCGGGGGTGGTGGGGTCGGCTACGTCCTGCCACAGAACGATCTGCGCGCCACCGCGGCCGCGCGCAGGGCCCGCCCACCCCGCGCGAGCTTTCCCTCCTCGTCGCTGAGGTTGCGACGCGCCTGCGCGCGGGAGCCCCCACTGCCGACGCCTGGGGCCTCGCGTTGGCGCGGATCGACGCGGGAGGGAGCGTCGGCCTGGACGATTCCTACCCTGCTGTCCTGGATGAGTGGGCGCGCCCGCCGACGCGCTGGCGCTGTCTGCGTCGAGCAGAAAGCGCGCCGGGAGCGGCCGCAGCCCGCGTGAGCGCCACATCCGTCGCCCTCGCCTGCCGATTCAGCCACGGCCTCGGCGCTCCGCTTGCCGATGTGCTCGACGCGATCGGCAGTGCGATAGACGACGCGCAGGAGCTCGAGGAGGCGCGTCGCGTCGCCGCCGCTGGCCCGCTCATGTCCGCGCGCGTCCTCGCGGCTCTTCCCCTCGTCGGGGTCGTGGCAGCGCTTGCGCTGGGGGCCTCGCCCTGGCAGTTCTACGCGGGAGGCGGGGTGGGGCGGGTGTGCGCCCTCGTCGGGATGGTTGCGTGGGCGGCGGGGGTCGCCTCGTGCCGGCGGATCCTCGCCCGGTGCCGGCGCGTCGAGGAGGGTGTGGATGGCGCGCTCGCCTGCGACCTCGTCGCCTCCGCCCTGGCCTGCGGTGCGGCCATCCCCCGCGCTCTCGATGCGTTGGCCGAGGCCTGCGCCGCCGAGACACTGTCGTGGGCCGCCGCCTCGCTGCGGCTCGGGGCGACCTGGGCGGACGCCTGGGAGGACACCCCCGAGTGGAGCCATCCCCTGCGCGACGCGCTCGAGTCCTCGTGGACCAGCGGAACCGCCCCGGACACGCTGCTCGCGCGCAGCGCCGCGTGGGAGCGCCGCTCGCGCCTCGTCGACGCGAAGGCGCAGGCCGAGGAGCTGAGCGTCCGCCTCGTCGGACCGCTCGGTGCGTTCTTCCTGCCCGCGTTCCTGGCCCTGGGTATCGCACCCCTGCTCGCGCATCTCGTGGGAGGAATCGGCGTGTAGGCGGGTTATCCACAGGGGTTGCGGTTCCTCGTTGGTTATCCACAGGGGTTCGAATCCGCGTGGAAACGTGGGACGGTCCCCGCGCACACTGACCCTGCGCGCCAACGCGCGCGAAGGAAGAAAGGACAGATCAATGACGATCATCGACAGAATCGGCTGCGCAGCCACGCGCGCCCAGCTCATCGCGATGGCGGCCGTGCAAGAGGGCGCTCGAGCCCTGCGACCCCGGACCACGGTCGATCCTCATGAGGGGCGAGACCCCGAGGAGGGTGCGACCACCGTCGAGTACGCGATCGGCACCATTGCCGCCGCCGGGTTCGCTGGCCTGCTCATCGTGATCCTCAAATCGGACAGCGTGCGCGCCGCCCTCGAATCCATCATCCAGGAGGCGCTCAACACCCGATGAACAGCGACGAGCGCGGATACGTCACCGTCGAACACGCCATCGGCTTCGTCGCCGTCACCCTCGTTGTCGGCGTCATCGTCGCCGCCGCGCAGGCCGGGATGACCGGAGCGTCCCTGTGCCAGGCGGTGCGCGAGGGCGCGCGGGCCGCCTCCATCGGACAGGCTGACCCGCAGGGAGTTGCCTCGGCCGCCTACCCACCCGGCTCCTACGCGGTCTCGCGCTCCGGCGGCTGGGTGAGCGTCACCGGCACAGCCCCCTACCGCGGGGCGGCCGGCTGGGTTGGGGGCGTCGCCCGATGCTCGGTGACCACCATCGACGAGGGGGACCTGCCGTGACGCCGGGACGGCGGGCCCGGCGCTTGGTTGCTTCCCGAGGTGGGCCTGTCACGGATGGATGCACCGGTGAACGTTCCGGCGAGGAAGGTTCCGGGACCATCAATTCCGTGGGACTCATCGTCTTGGCCGTGGTGCTCGCGGTGGTCCTCGGCGGGGTTGGCGTCGCTCACCGCGAGCGGGTGCGCCTGCAGGCCATCGCCGACCTGGCGGCACTGGCTGGAGCAGAACAGTCGGCCACGGCTGGCTGGGAGGACGTGGGGGAGCGGCCGTGCGGGGCCGCCTCCGCCGTTGCTGCGGCGAATGGCGTGGGTGTTCAGTCCTGCGAGGTGCGCGATCTCGACTGCCTCGTGGTCCTCGCACAGCCAGTCAGAATCGCCGGTATTTCAACGAATGTGAGCGCCCGGGCGCGCGCCGGGCCGGAGCGGTGAAAAACTCTCAGGAAATTGCCAGGTTCGTTCAATGGTTCCCACAGGTGGGGTCCGTACATTAATAGTCATCAAGCCAAGGGCGACACCCACAAAGGGTGAGCCAAGAAAGGGAGCGCATCGGAAGACTTGCACTGTGTTGATGGGATACTCGAAGGGGTCGGCCTTATGGCCGGCCCCTTCGAGTTTGTGCTGACGCGTTCCGTGCGCCGAGGCGTGCTAGCTGCCTGCGCTCCCCGCCGTGCGCGTGGACCCGCTAATGCGCACGTGGGCCCGCTAATGCGAGCCTGGGCAGCCCCGCCCACGCTCAGATTAGAGGGTTAACGCGCCAATTAGCGGGTTTACGTGCGTATCAACGGGTTGACGCGCATATTCAGCGGTTCGCGTGCGAGTAGCACACCGCGATTGACACCGAATCCGCCAAAGTGCAGACCTATTCAGACAAAACGGCCTATTTTTGGCTGTTGTCACCCAATGGGTCTGCACTGTGACGGCCACACCACCTCACGTCACGGCCACACCGTCACCAAACGGGGGAATTGCACTACACGAGGGTCCGACACGCCGACGATACGCCCACTGAAGGCTTCATGTAGTGCAAAACCCCCACCGCCGGCATGGAGGGCACCGGAGGGACCGCAGGGCCTGACTGCGGCACTCGTGAGCGGTACCGACACCACCGCCAGATAAGTTTCGCATGCAATTCCCCCACGGCATGAATCACCACAAGCGCAAAAACCGCAGAATGTCAACGATCAGAACCTAAACCCCGACATGCGCTCACGGGAATTGCATGCGGAATTGCTGGTTGGCAGCCATAGCTGGGCATCAAGGCGATGCGCCGAGCAACATCAGCCACGAAAGCCCCACCGGTGCGGAGGGTGCCGGAGGGACCGGAGAGCCTGGCGCGCCGCCCACTGGCACACCCAGCAGCCCGGCCCCACGGCCGGGCCCTGCGCCCAGAAAACCTGCGGGTCCGCAAGTAACAGCCAGCGCCACGTAGCAACACGTAGTGTCCTATAACCCCGGATGCGCGGTGCCCGGCATCCTTCGACACCCGCCGCCTCCCCGCGTCCCCGTCGACTTACTTGCCGTGGTAGCGCGGGCTGGTCCCCAGGTGAGTGGGGTAGGGGTTTCG
>CAUTGT010000037.1:0-8394 GCA_963537735.1 uncultured Actinomycetaceae bacterium
CGTAGACGACCGCTCCCAGCGTGTACAGGACGCCTCCGGCGACGATCAGCCACACGATGATGGGGCCGCCGCCCGCCCACAGCTGAGGCAGATACCAGACCGCGACCCAGCCGAGCGCGACGTAGACGAGGGTGGCCAGCCAGCGCGGGGCAGTGGGCCAGAAGAGGTTGAGGAGGATGCCGACGACTGCTCCTCCCCAGACGACCGAGAGGAGGACCGTTGCGTCGGATCGGTCCAGGAGTGCGATCGTGATCGGCGTGTAGGTGCCCGCGATGAGCAGGAAGATGTTGGAGTGGTCCAGGCGCTTCCACATGATCTCCCAACGAGGGGCCCAGTAGAAGCGGTGGTAGGCAGCGGAGACGCCGAAGAGGACGAGGGAGCACGCCAGGTAAACGGCGGATCCGATCTTCGTCGGAGTTGTGGGCGCCAGGCACACGAGGACGATGGACGCGGCAAGGGACAGCGGGGCGGCGGCCAGGTGCAGCCAGCCGCGCAGCTTGGGCTTGATCTGCACGAGCTGGCCAGAGAACCACTCCTTGGGCCTGAGCGATGCGATGTTCATCCGTTCCCCCGTCAACTTGTCAACATTTCTTACGAGTCCGTAGGTTACTACACCGTAACTTGTTGCGTTAGGCGTGTTCTCGCACTTCGAGAGTGCTTGTGTTTCCCTGCGTCCCGCGGCGCGATACCCTTGATGACATAAGAGTACGCCGCGCCGCAGGGTGCGACAGTAGGGAGGGACATCATGGCCCAGTGGAACATGCTCTACGACATGTACGAGCGTCGCCTCAAAGCCGAGCTGTCTGACGCCGCCGTCCCCGCACACATTGGTGTCATCCTGGACGGTAACCGCCGCTGGGCGAAGTCGCTGGGCGCGACCGCCTCGCAGGGACACCGCGCTGGTGCCGGAAAGATCAGTGAGTTCCTCCAGTGGTCCGACGATGCGGGTGTGTCGATTGTGACACTGTGGCTCCTCTCCACCGACAACCTCTCGCGCGATGCCGGGGAGCTGGGCGAGCTGCTACGCATCATCTGCGAGGCCGTGTCCCTCCTGGCGGACCAGGGACGCTGGAAGCTGGCCGTCGTCGGTGACCTGTCCCTGCTGCCCGAGAAGGTGGCCGAGGACCTGCGTATGTCCGTCGCACGCACCGCCGATGTGCAGGGAATGACCGTCAATATCGCGGTCGGCTACGGCGGCCGACACGAGATCACCGAGGCCGTGCGCTCCATGATGCGCGAGGCGTCGGCCCAGGGGCGCACCCTCGACGATCTCGCCGACTCCTTCACCGATGCGGATATCACCGCGCACCTGTACACGAAGGACCAGCCCGACCCCGACCTCGTCATCCGAACGTCGGGCGAGCAGCGCCTGTCGGGCTTCATGCTGTGGCAGTCCGTGCACTCCGAGTACTACTTCTGCGAGGTTTACTGGCCGGACTTCCGCCGCGTCGACTTCCTGCGCGCCCTGCGCTCCTACGCGCAGCGCGAGCGCCGCATGGGCAAGTAAACGCGCGCTGCGCGTGCAAGAAACGAGGCCGGAACCCGACGTCAGGACCGGCCTCGTTCGTTCGTCTGCGGTGCTGTTAGGGCAGCTCGTGCGCCCAGGGTGGGTTCGCGCCCTTGCGCGAGACGGTCACGTCGGAGACGGCGCTGGCGCGGTCGATGATGGCTCGGACCTGTTCCTCGGGCAGGGATCGCAGGGTCTCGCGCGCGTCGGCGCCGCGCAGGCCCATGCCCCACATGGCGTCGATCATGCCGCCCATGAAGGAGTCGCCCGCGCCGACCGTGTCGACGACCTTGACGTCGCTCGGGGTCTTCGTGAAGCGCACGCCCGAGGCTGTGACGACGTCGCTGCCGTGCTTGCCGCGCGTGACGACCACGAGGGAGGGGCCCATGCGGAGCCAACGATCCACGACCTTGTCGATCGGCGCGCCGCCCGTCAGCCACTCGATGTCTTCGTCTGAGACCTTGACGACGTCCGCCAGGGCAATAAAACGCTCGAGGGAGACGAGTGCAACCGCGGGTTCGCCCATGATCGAGGGGCGCGCGTTCGGGTCGAAGAAGACGAGCGCGCGTGCGCGACCCCGTGCCAGCGCGTCGAGGACGGCGGAGGCGCCGGGCTCAATGATCGCGGAGATAGACCCGGCCTCGAGGATCTGTGCGGTCTCTGGAACCTCGATCGGGGCAGCCGGGGCCCACTCGAGATCGAAGGTGTAGGAGGCGGCGCCGTTTTCATCCAAGCGCGCCAGGGCCGTCGACGTGTGTGAGGCGCCGCGCGAAGCCGGGGTGATGTACACGCCCGAATCGTTCATGTGGAAGTCGATGAGGCGGCCGAGCGTATCCGCGCCGAACCAGGTCGCCAGCGCCACAGGCCGGCCGAGGCGCCCCAGCGTCAGGGCGACGTTCGCGGGAGAGCCACCGGGGATCTCGAAGGGGAATTCGGGCTGCTCGTACGTGATGACGATATCGATGAGCGCCTCGCCGATCGCGAGAATGTGGGGTCCAGATTGCACCGTCATGGTGTCTCCTCACCTGCGTGTGAGCGGATCTACAGAATGTACATTAGCGTGCTTCGGGGGACGGTGCGGTGGTGCGTCCAGAAAGACGCTCCTGGGCTCCATCCAGGATCTGGGAACAGCGGGCGGCCAAGGCCTCGCCGCGTTCCCACATCGTGAGAGTGTCCTCGAGCGGGGCCTGGCCGCCCTCGAGGGTCTGGACGATGCGCACGAGCTCGTCGCGTGCCTCCTCGTAGCCGAGGGACTGGGGATCGGGGAGCTGGTCGTTCGTGGTCATGTGTGTTCCTTTGAGTCTGGGGTTCGTGGGACGAGGCCGGGGTTGCCTCGCGGGATTACGCGTCCTGGGACGCTGCGTCCTGAGGGGGCCTCGGGTTCGTGGCACCCACGACCTGGGCGACCATGCGGCCCGACGCGAGGATGCCTTCGATGAGGTCGCCCTTCTTGATCTGCGCCGAGGAGGTGATGAGCGCGCCCGAGGGGGTCTTCAACAGCGCGTAGCCGCGGTCCAGCGTCGCCTGCGGGGACAGGGCGGTCAGCGTCGCGCGCGAACGCGTCAGCTGCTGACGCTCCGAGGCGAGCCGGCGCTCGATCGCCGATCGCAGTGTGGTGACCCGCTGAGTGAGGGCCGCGCGATGCCCCTCGACGATGGCGTCGGGGCCCTGGAGCACCGGGCGCGACGCGATGAGCGTCAGGTTCGAACGCTCCGTCGCCAGCCGCGCCCCCAGCGCCCCGCGCATGCGGGTCAGCGCCTGCGAGATGCCGTCGCGCTCGCGGGCACGGTCCGGGACGATGCGGCGAGCCGCATCCGTGGGGGTCGAGGCGCGGTAGTCGGCGACCAGGTCCAGCAGGGGAGAGTCGCCCTCGTGGCCGATCGCGGACACGATGGGCGTGCGGGCGTCCGCGACGGCGCGCACGAGGCGCTCGTCGGAGAAGGGGAGCAGGTCTTCGACCGCGCCGCCGCCGCGCGCGATCACGATGACGTCGACCTCGTCCATCGCGTCCAGCTCGGTCAGGGCGCGGCCCACCTCGGGCACGCAATGATCGCCCTGCACGGCGACCTCGCGGATCTCAAAGCGCGCGCTTGGCCAGCGATCCGATGCGTTGACGACCACGTCGTCCTTCGCCTTCGCGTTGCGGCCGCAGATCAGGCCGATCTTGCGCGGCAGGAACGGCAGCGGCTTCTTGCGGGCATCCGAGAAGAGGCCCTCGGCGGCCAGGCGGGCACGCAGCGCCTCGATCTGGGCCAGCAGGTCGCCCACGCCCTGCAGGTGAATCTCCGCAGCCTGCAGGTTGAGCCGGCCCGAGCGCTCCCAGAACACCGGCTTCACGCGCGTCACCACGCGCGCACCCTCGGTGAGCGGAGTGGAATCCATGACGCCCGCCCACGCGGTCACCGTCATCGACGTGTCCGTCTGAAGGTCGCGCAGCGTCAAAAAGTGCATCTTCGCGCCCGGGCGCACCTTGTACTCGACGACCTGGCCCTCCACCCACAGGGGGCTCATGCGGTCCACGTACAGCTTGATGTTCTCCGTCAGCCTGCGCAGCGGCCACGGATTATCCCGCGTCGTGTCAGCCGCCTTCGCGGCGGGCGGGCGAGGCTGGGGCGAGCCGCCCGGAGGCGGTGCAGCAGGGGGAAGAGGCAATGTCACGCCACTCAGCATGCCACAGGAGCGCCCCCGCCGCGCTGCCGCGCCCCGAGCCTGTGGACGGCTCCGGCCTCGTCGATGAGGGGCGTGTGGGATTGCCACGAGCGCGCGCACGCCCCGGGCCGTGGGCGCTAGGGTGGACGCATGAATGAAAACGTCGACCTGCGTGCCAGTGCCGAGTCCCCCCTGCCCTCCTCCCACGGCGAGGGCAACGGTCGTATCCTCTTGGCCGCCCCCCGCGGATACTGCGCCGGAGTGGACCGCGCCGTCGACGTCGTTGAAAAGGCCCTCGAGCTCTACGGCGCGCCCGTCTACGTGCGCAAGGAGATCGTCCACAACAAGTTCGTCGTCGAGTCGCTGACCAAGCGCGGCGCGATCTTCGTCCAGGAGACCGACGAGGTGCCCGAGGGCGCCCGCGTCGTGTTCTCCGCGCACGGCGTCTCCCCGGCCGTCCACGAGGCCGCCGCCACCCGCCACCTCGCCACGATCGACGCGACCTGCCCGCTCGTGACCAAGGTGCACCGCGAGGCCGTGCGCTTCGCGAAGGAAGACTACGACATCATCCTGGTGGGCCATCAGGGCCACGAGGAGGTCGAGGGCACCTTCGGCGAGGCCCCCGATCACATCCAGGTCGTCGGCACCCCCGACGAGGTCGATAACGTCGTCGTGCGCGACCCCTCGCGCGTCGTGTGGATCTCCCAGACCACGCTATCGGTCGACGAGACCCGCGAGACGGTGGACCGCCTGCGCCAGCGCTTCCCGCAGCTCATCGACCCGCCGTCGGACGACATCTGCTACGCCACCCAGAACCGCCAGGGCGCCGTCAAGCACATCGCGCCCCAGGTGGACGTCATGGTCGTCGTCGGCTCGGCGAACTCCTCGAACTCCGTGCGCCTCGTCGAGGTCGCGCTCGAGGCCGGGGCGGGCGCCGCCTACCGCGTCGACAAGGCCGACGAGCTCGAAGAGGCCTGGTTCGAGGGTGCACGCACCGTGGGCCTGACCTCCGGCGCGTCCGTGCCCGAGATCCTCGTGCGCGAGGTCATCGAATGGCTGCAGGAGCGCGGATTCCCGACCGTTGAGGTGGCGCGCACCGAAACCGAATCGACGACCTTCGCGCTGCCCCGCGACCTGCGCGCTGACCTCAAGAAGGCCGGCATGGCGCCCGCGCGCCCCCATGCGCCCCGCGTCGCCGGGCCAAACCACACGAAGTAGGGCAACACCACCGGGCCTGCTCCGATAGGATGGAGGCGTGTCTCTTACTATCGGTATCGCTGGACTGCCCAACGTCGGCAAGTCCACCCTGTTCAACGCCCTGACCCGCGCGACCGTGCTCGCCGCGAACTACCCCTTCGCGACTATCGAGCCCAACGTCGGCGTCGTCCCCCTGCCCGACCCGCGCCTGAACAAGCTCGCGGAGATCTTCGGCTCCCAGCGCATCCTGCCCGCCACCGTGTCCTTCGTGGACATCGCCGGCATCGTGCGTGGCGCCTCCGAGGGTGAGGGCCTGGGCAACCAGTTCCTCGCCAACATCCGCGAGGCCGACGCGATCTGCCAGGTCACGCGCGCCTTCTCCGACCCCGACGTCGTGCACGTCGACGGCAAGGTGGACCCCGCCTCGGACATCGAGACCATCAAGACCGAGCTGATCCTCGCCGACATGCAGACCATCGAGAAGCAGATCCCGCGCCTCGAGAAGGAGGTGCGCGGCAAGAAGACCGAGCCGATCGTCCTCGAAACTGCGCGCCAGGCGTTGGAGCTGCTGGAGCGCGGCGAGCTGCTGTCCGGCCCCGAGGGCGCCAAGCTGGACCAGGACGCGCTGCGCTCCTTCCAGCTCATGACCTCCAAGCCCTTCATCTTCGTGTTCAACATGGACGCCGCCGAGATGGACAACGAGGAGATGAAGGACGAACTGCGCGCCCTCGTCGCGCCTGCTGAAGCCATCTTCCTGGACGCCCAGTTCGAGGCCGAGCTGGTCGAGCTCGACGACGAGGACGCCCGCGAGATGCTCGCCGAGTCCGGCCAGGACGAGTCCGGCCTGGACAAGCTGGCCCGCGTCGGCTTCGACACCCTCGGCCTGCAGACCTACCTCACCGCTGGCGAGAAGGAAGCGCGCGCCTGGACGATCCACAAGGGCGACACCGCCCCCAAGGCCGCCGGCGTCATCCACACGGACTTCGAGAAGGGCTTCATCAAGGCCGAGGTCGTCTCCTTCGACGACCTGGTCGAGGCCGGCTCCATGGCCGCCGCGAAGGCCGCGGGCAAGGTCCGCATGGAAGGCAAGGACTATGTTATGGCAGACGGTGACGTCGTTGAGTTCAGGTTTAATGTCTGATCGTTCCTGAACGAGGCATTGGCCGGGTCGCGCGAGGGCGCGGCCCGGCTTTGCTGTTCTGGTGTGATCGGGGGTGAGGTGTCCAGTCGTCGCCCTCATATGTGCCTGTTTGACAAAAGTGATGGCGTCCCTGTAAACCGTTTATGAATGGCCTGACACTGTGCTGTGGTTTCGCTGGCCTTCGGCGCGTGCTGTCTAGCGGGATCGATGGCGACCTCGTCGGGTTCGGAATAGATGTCAAGGAGGACAGTAGATGGACGTAGGAACACTTGCTGACTGGGTGGGAGCCGTCGGTGGGCTGCTTGCCGTTAGTGCTGCGTACGGTTCATGGAAGGTGAGCGAGAAAGTGGTGAAGCTCGAGCATAAGCGTGATCGGGAGCGTGAGTCTGCGGCGGAGCGTCGGCAGGCCGAGCATGTGACGGTTGTCGGCGTTCAATGTCCTGATGCTCCCCAGGAGGAGCGGTACGCGATCCTGGTGGTGAATGGTTCGGATGCGCCCATTTATGACATTCACGTGGAGAGCCAGAAAGCCGATAAGAGCTGCGACAACCCGCCGTTAGACCTTGCTGTGCTTCCGCCGGGGAAGTTTGTCATCCCTGCTCACCCCACGTACAACTGGGGCTCGGTCATTGACCAGGAGGTTGCCCATATGAAACTGAATATGATGACAAAGGGAAAAGCGGGAGAAATGATCACCCGTGTGTCCTTTGTCGATGCCGCGTCGCGGAAATGGGAGCTGGCGCGCGGGCGCGAACTGCGCCGTGCCGGCTCTGGCGGGGGCGCTGCTCGGTAACGTGGGCGTTCGCGCGAGGGCGTGGCCCGGCTTTGCTGTTATGTAAGCTGGGTGGACTAGAAGCTGCATCAAAATTCGAATCAACTGATGATGGCTGTGGTGCTATGCTGAGGGTGGAGGTAAGCATGAGAACCACAGTGACACTCGATGATGACCTGCTTGCGCGCGCCGAGGAGCTGACCGGGGTCAGCGAACGATCCGCTTTGATCAGGGATGCGGTAGAACTCCTCGTTCGAATTGAGAGTGGTCGCCAGCTCGCTGCGCTCGGCGGCAGTGATCCGGCGGCGGAGGCTGCGCCTCGGAGTCGGCAGCGCGCATGAGAGTCCTTGTTGACACGAACATCTGGATCGATCACCTGCGGAAAACTGAGCCGGTTCTGGTCGATCTGCTTGAGCGTGATCAGGTGTGCGTACATCAGAGTGTCATCACTGAACTTGCGCTAGGGAATCTCAAGAATCGATCGATCTTCCTGAAAGCGCTTGAACGCTTGATGATCGTGCGCAGTGTTGATGATCAGGGTATGCGGCATCTCGTCGAGGAGCGGCGGCTATGGGGGAGGGGCCTCAGTGCTGTCGATGTGGCACTTCTAGCGAGTGCTGTCGTAACGCCCGGTGTGGCGTTGTGGACTCGTGATAAGCGCCTGCGGCAGGCTGCGCATGATGTGGGCGTGTTGGCGGACCTTGACTGAGGGGGCCGCGTCTTCTTCGAGGCAGTGGTCGGGTCGCGCGAGGGTGTGGCCCGGCTTTGCTGTTGGGCGAGTACGAGTGTGAATCGTGTCGCCGATCACCTGGGTGGTAGGGTGTGGCCATGACGACGGATAGCCAGTACTCATGGCCGCGCTTTTTTGTGGAACTAGCGGACAAACTGCTTGCCTTCAAGGATGACCGGCAGGCTCTTATTGCGACGTTGCAGCATATCTACGCCGAACTTGGTATGGACCTGCCGACGCTTGACTCCGGCGGTATTCCGACGGATATTGATCCTTTCACTGTCTACGGCCTCTTCAATCGAGGCCTCACGGATAACAAACGCCGAGTGGTTGCCCTTGGGATAGTAGCGTCCCGCATAGTGGTGTAACCGTGGGTGGTCGGCCCGTTTGATATGGGT
>CAUTGT010000038.1:0-8284 GCA_963537735.1 uncultured Actinomycetaceae bacterium
GCCACGGCCTCGATCTCCTCGCCCGTGGTCACCCCGGCCTCGACGAAGTCGACGAAAGCGGGGCACGCCTGCTGGCTGACCGTCAGCCCGGGGACGGCTGCGAGCGCGCGCAGGTATGCCTCGGACTGGATGGTGGCCTTCGTCCCGATGACACCCACGTGGTGGTTACGCGTGGCGATGACGCTCTGGCGCGCGGCAGGGGTAATGACCTCGATGACGGGGATTCCTGCATCAATCCAGTAGCGTTCCCGAGCGTCAGCGAGCGCGGCGGCCGTCGCCGTGTTGCAGGCGATGACGAGCGCCTTCACGCCGCGCGAGGCCAGCTCGTCGAGGGCGGACAGCGTCAGCGAGCGGACCTGCGCGATAGCTCGCGGGCCGTAAGGCGTGTGCTCGGTGTCGCCCAGGTAGATGATCTCTTCGTCGGGCAGCTTGTCGATGACTGCGCGCGCCACCGTCAGCCCACCTAGGCCCGAGTCGAAAATTCCGATCGGGGCGTTGTTCATGTCTCGACCTTATGCGCTACTGAGAATTATTGACGGCTTCTAGGAGTGAGTCCTGCCACCATGTGATGAGCATATAAATAGCGGCGACGGTTTGCGAGCGCTCCCCCGTCGGCTCGCGCATCGCTAGTTCTTCGATGCGCTGCGCGTCGCTCTGATCCGATAGGCCCAGCTCACCGGCCAAGCCGAGCCTGATGTCATTGAGGGCACCCAGCCACGACCACACGTCGTCGGGACGCACGACGAGGGTGTCCGACTCACCGTGCACGATGTGGTCAAGATCGCTCACGATTGAGCGCAGTCGGACCGACTTCTCGCGGCGCAAAAGATCTTCGGTGAGGGCACGCATCCGAGCGGCGTCATCCCCGTCCTCGCTCATCGCGGGCAGCAGCATCCGTAGGGTGCGTTCGCGGGGTTCGTCTCGGCGCTGTTCGGTCTCCGTAGCGGCATTCACCATGGACGAGGTCGCGGCGTACTGGCCGGGATCATCCAAGACGACGAGAACCTCCGTGGCCAGCTGACGCAGGAGGAGCGCCTCGTCACCGCTCATCGACGAGGCGTAGACACCGTCTCGAAGAGCGAAGCCTTCCATATCCTCAGTCCCGGTCCTCTTCGATGGTGGCGCGCAGACCGTAGGAGTGCATGGCCATGACGTCCGCCTCGATGCGTTCACGCACGCCCGTGGATACGGTGGCGCGCCCGCGCGTATGAACGGCCATCATGAGTTCCTCGGCGCGAGCGCTGGAATAGCCAAAATACTCCCGAAAAACAGCGCTCACGTAGCTCATGAGGTTGACTGGATCGTCCCACACGACGGCGCGCCAACGCGGCACCGCGGTGGGTGCCTCGTGCGTGCGGGACGCAGGTTGGAAGATCGTTGTCATACGTCAACACTAAGACGGATTTGTGTATCAGGGAAGGAAATTCGCACCCCGGTGACACGCTTCTCAGGGTAGGCTCACAGTATGCCTGCATCGACATCTACTTCATTGCTGACTGATATGTACGAGCTCACGATGCTCGACGCCGCCCTGAAGGATGGCACCGCGCATCGTCGCTGCACGTTTGAGCTGTTTGGGCGCCGCCTGCCCGCCACGCGTCGCTTCGGCGTTGTGGCCGGAACCGGCCGAATTCTCGAGGCCCTGGAACGCTTCGAGTTCGACGCGGAGCAGATCGATTGGTTGAAAGACCAGGGAATCATCTCCGAGGAGGCCGCACAGTTCCTGGGCTCGTGGCGCTTCACGGGCGACATCTGGGGCTACGCCGAGGGCGAGTGCTACTTCCCCGGCTCTCCCCTGCTGACCGTTGAGGGCACCTTCGCGGATTGCACGCTCCTGGAGACGCTGCTTCTGTCGATCCTCAACCACGACTGCGCGGTGGCCTCGGCCGCCTCACGTATGACGATCGCCGCCCACGGCCGTCCCTGCATGGACATGGGTGCTCGCCGCGCCCACGAGCGCGCGGCGGTCTCCGCCGCCCGCGCCGCCATCATCGGCGGTTTCCAGGGCACCTCCGACCTTGAGGCCGCCAAGCGCTACGGGATCCGTTGCATCGGCACGGCCGCCCACGCGTTCACGCTCCTGCACGACAGCGAGCGTGACGCCTTCGACTCTCAGGTTGCCAAGCTGGGCCCGGGCACGACCCTGCTCGTGGACACCTATGACATTCGGCAGGGCGTCATCAACGCGGTCGAGGCCGCGCGCGCTGCGGGTGGCGAGCTGGGCGCGGTGCGCCTGGACTCGGGCGACCTGGTCGCTGAGGCCTTCAAGGTGCGCGGACAGCTCGACGCGATGGGCGCCACCACCACGAAGATCACGGTGACCTCCGACCTGGACGAGTACGCGATCGCCGCCCTGGGTGCGGCCCCCGTGGACTCCTACGGCGTGGGCACCAAGCTCGTGACGGGCTCGGGTGTACCGACGGCCGCCCTGGTCTACAAGGTCGTCCAGCGCGAGGATGCCAATGGGGCCATCGTGTCGGTGGCCAAGAAGGCCGAGTCGAAGTCCACGGTCGGCGGGCGCAAGGTCGCCGGCCGAGTCATGGGTGAGGACGGCTACGCGACCGAGGAGCTCCTGCTCGTCGGCACGTCCTTCGAGGAGGGCCAGGCTCTGCTGGCCGAGCGCGGCGCCCGCCCGCTGCAGGTCCAGCTGGTCCGCGGCGGCGAGATCAACGCCGACGCCTGGAGCCCCGAGGCGCTCTCCCGCGCCCAGGAGCACCACCTGCGCGCCCGCAACGAACTGCCCTACCAGGCATGGCGCCTGTCCGAGGGCGAGGTTGCGATCCCGACGCGCTACGAGCAGGTCGACTGACCCTCAGCTCTCGCTCAACGAAGCCCCGGCCTCGTCCTTCCGATAAGGGACGAGGCCGGGGCTCGTTTCGCGTAATAGCTCCGCGGGACGCGGGCGAGGCTCAGTGGCGGCCGACGAACCACTCGCGCAGCAGGGCGATACGCGCCTCGATCTGCTCGGTCGTCGCCTGGGCGACCTCGGGGCCGCCGCAGCGCGAGCGCAGGCGCGAGTGAATGGTCGCGTGGGTTTCTCCGGAGCGACGCGACCACGTGGAGACCAGGTGCTGGAGTTCCTTGCGCTTGGCGGCACGCAGCTTGTGGGCGGGGATGCCAGCGTTCTCCTCACGCATCTTCTGCGCGGCGCGGGTCTTCTTCTGCGCCGCGACCTGGTCGGCCTGGCGGGCGCGCAGCAGGGTCGTCACCTGATCGGCGTCCAGCAGGCCGGGAATACCCAGGTATTCCTGCTCTTCCTCGGAGCCGACCTCGGCACCCGCACCCCACGCGGCTCCGTCGAAGAGGACGCCGTCGAACTCGGCGTCCGCACCCAGGACCTCGAACTGTGAGAGCAGGTCGGAGGATGCTTTCTCCTCGCGGTTCGCGGCCGCGACCAGGGCATCCTCGGGATTCCACATATCGTCTTCGCTGGCCTCGTCGCGCTTGGGGCGGTCCAGCGCGTGGTCGCGTTCGACCTCCATGCCGCCGGCGAGCGTCAGCAGGGGCACGACGGAGGGGATGAAGACGGTGGCCGTCTCGCCGCGGCGCCGGGCACGCACGTAGCGGCCGATCGCCTGAGCAAAAAACAGCGGCGTGGAGGCGTTGGTCGCGTAGACACCGACCGCAAGGCGAGGCACGTCGACGCCCTCGGACACCATGCGCACGGCGACCATCCACTTGTCGGTGGAGTCGGCGAACTCGGAAATGCGGTCGGAGGCGTCCGCGTCGTCAGACAGGACAATCGTGGGAGCCTTACCCGTGATGAGTCGCAGGTGGCGGGCGTAGGCGCGCGCGTGCTCCTGGTTGGAAGCGATGACGAGGCCACCCGCGTCGGGCACGGCGCGGCGCACCTCCTCGAGGCGCAGGTCAGCGGCGCGCAGGACTGCGGGGATCCACTCGCCCTTGGGGTCCAGCGCGGTGCGCCAGGCCTGCTTCATCATGTCCTTGGTGAGGGGCTCACCCAGGCGAGCGCTGACCTCGTCGCCCGCGCTGGTGCGCCAGGCCATCTGCCCCGAGTAGGACATGAACAGGACGGGACGCACGACGCCGTCCTTGAGCGCGTCGCCGTAGCCGTAGGTGTAGTCGGCGCGGGAGCGTCGGATGCCCTCCTCGTCCTCCTCGTAGGTGACAAAGGGGATCGGAGAGGTATCGGAACGGAAGGGCGTACCCGTCAGCGCCAGGCGGCGCGTCGCGTCCGTGAAAGCCTCGCGCACGCCATCGCCCCACGACAGGGAGTCACCGGCGTGGTGGATCTCGTCGAGGATGACCAGGGTGCGGTAGGCACGGGTGCGCGCCGCGTGAACGGCCGGGTTGGAGCCAATCTGCGCGTAGGTGACAGCCACACCGTCGAAGTGCGAGCCGGCAACGCCCTGCGAGTTCGTAAAGTCGGGGTCAATGTGGATGCCAAAGCGCGCGGCACTCGAGGCCCACTGGCCCTTGAGGTGCTCGGTGGGGCACACGACGGTGAGCTTGTCGACGATGCCGCGGGCGATCAGCTCGGTCGCAAGCGTCAGAGCGAAGGTCGTCTTACCCGCGCCCGGGGTCGCGACCGCCAGGAAGTCGCGCGGGGAGGCCGCCATGTAGCGATCCAAGGCAGCGGCCTGCCAGGCGCGCAGCCTGCCAACGGGTGCGCGCCGGGTCGTCTCGCTCACTTGTCGGAGCCCTTTCCGCCGTCGGAGAAGGGCCAGTTACGCCCGTTCTTTCCCATCGAATCGCGCAGTTCCTTGCAGGTGGGGCACACCGGGTACTGCGAGGCGTCGCGGGTGGGGATCCACACCTTGCCGCACAGGGCGACGACGGGCTGTCCCGTCACCATGGACGAGTTCGCCTTGTCCTTGCGCACGAAGTGGGCGAAGCGATCGCCATCCCCGCCGGTGCGCTCTTTGCGGGTCTCGGTACGCTCCAGCAGACCGGTCGAGGACGCGGTGGAGGGACCGGAGGGCGCGGAGGGGCCGGTGGGTTCGTCGAGGGCATTACGCATGGGGACCATTGTACGTGCCTGGGGGTGCTTCCAACGGGTGGCACGCGTGCGCCGGGAGCGAAGAAGCGACGCTCACAATAAGGCCCCGGCCTCGCGCAGTTCATTCATTCACTGGCGAGGCCGGGGCCCAGTCGGATGAGGAACCTATCTCACAGGTGTTCCTTCTCCCAGACCTCCTTGTAGAAGTCCGCGAGCTCAAGCTTGGAGGCGGCGGCCTCGTCGAGGAGCACGGTGACGTCGGGGTGGTGCTGGAGGATGGACGCGGGCCAGCGCTGGGTGACGCCGCCCTCGATCATGGCCTTGACCGCGTCGGCCTTGCCTTCACCCGTGGCGATGAAGATGTGGGCGCGCGAATCCATGATCGTGCCCAGGCCCTGGGTCACGCAGTGCGTGGGAACCTGGTCGATGTCGCCGTCGAAGAAGCGGGCGTTGTCGCGGCGGGTCTGCTCGGTCAGGACGCCCACGTGGGTGCGCGACGCGAGGGTGCCGCCGGGCTCGTTGAAGCCGATGTGGCCGTCCGAGCCGATGCCAAGGACCTGGATGTCGATGCCACCGTCGGCCTTGATGGCCTCGTCGTAGGCGGCAGCGCCGGCCTCGAGGTCATCGCACCAGCCGTCGGGGCCGTGTGCCGCACCCTCGGGCATGTCGACGAGGTCGACGAGGTTGCGGTGGATGAAGTTCGCGTAGCCCTCGTAGTGGTCGCGGGGCAGGCCCACGTACTCGTCG
Source organism: uncultured Actinomycetaceae bacterium (assembly GCA_963537735.1). GTDB lineage: Bacteria > Actinomycetota > Actinomycetes > Actinomycetales > Actinomycetaceae > Pauljensenia. Next base: position 5,708 of record CAUTGT010000038.1, read on the forward strand.
AGGTTGTAGGAGCGAACCTGGGCAAAGGAGATCTGACCTGCCTCGTAGCGGCGCACGAGCTCTGCGTAGAGCTTGAGCGGCGAGGAGCCGGTGGCCAGGCCGAGCACGAAGTTCGGCTTAGCGCGGTACACCTCGAGGATGCGGTCCGCGGCGAGGGATGCGATCTGATCTTCGTCGTTGAAAATTCCAATTCTCATGTGTTTAACCTTACACTGTCGACGTCGATTTGTCAGACGAATCGACGAAGATTGTTCGAAAATGTGTGAGCCACGTTATCCGTGCAGGGCAGCGACGATTCGCTCGACCTCCGCCTGATCGGTTCCCGACGTTCCGGGGGCACGCATATGGACCTCTCGCGCTCCCGAGGCAGCCACGACCTCGGCGACGTTATGAGCGCGCAGACCACCGGAGACCAGGATGATAATGTCGTCTCCCCCGCGCTTGACGAGGCGGGCGAGGGCGTCCGGCTGAGCGACGGCAGGATCCCCGCCCGTCGTCAGCACGCGGTCGTACCCGAGTTCCATGAGCACGTCGAGGCCCCGGTCCTGATCCACGACCTGGTCGAAGCCGCGATGGAAGGTCAGCGGCGCATCCTCGGCCGTATCGCGCAGGCGCGCAGCCGCGTTCACGTCGATCTGCCCGTCGCGGGTAATGACGCCGACGACGAAGCCGAGGCGCACGTCCGCTCCCCGTCCGATCGCCGAGAGGGTCACGATATCGGAGGCGATGCGGTCGACCTCTTCGCGCGTATGGACAAAGTCCCCGGGGCGCGGGCGCACGAGCACCTGCACGCCGCCGGCGGGCGCCACCTCAAGGGCGGCGGCCACCTCGTCGAATGCGGGGGTGAGGCCACCGCACGACAGGTCGGTGCAGATCTCGATGCGATCCGCTCCCCCGTCGCGCGCACGGCGCACGCCCACGGCATCTTCCACGCAAATCTCTACAGTCGTCACGGCTGCCACCTTTCGTAGCACGTCGAGCCACCCACCCGGGCGGCCAGGATCGCGGCACCCCAGCGGCCGCCCGATCCCCCGAGGGAGGCGCGGACGATCTCGGGAGCGTCACGGAATGTCAGCATCGATGCGAATTGTGCCCGCAGGGGCGCCAGCAGGTTCTCTCCCGCGTGCGACAGACCGCCGCCGATGATGATGCGCTCGACGTCGACGGTAAGCGTCATGTGGGTCAGCGAGAGGGCGAGGGCACGCACGGCCGTCTCCCACACCTCGGTCGCGACCGGATCCGTACCGATGCCGGCTTCGATAGCCTTCGCACCGATATCCTCGCCGGTCGCCTGCGCGTAGCGCCTCGCAATGCCCTTCGCGGAGGCGTAGACCTCCAGGCAGCCGCGCGATCCGCAGCGGCATGATTCGCCGCCGGGGAAGACGGGCGCGTGCCCCACTTCGCCGGCACTGAACGTCGCGCCGCTCCACAGGTTGTCCCCAAGCATGAGGGCCACGGAGATGCCGGTGCCGATAGGCATCATGAGGAAGGAGGAGGCCCCGCGCCCCGCGCCGAGGAGCCCCTCGGCCAGACCGGCGGCGCGCCCGTCGTGCATGAGCGCGGCGGGTACGCCCGTGGCTTCCTCGACTGCGCGGGCCAGCTGGACGCCGCGCAGCTCGAGGTTCGCCGCGTACACGACGGTCCCCCTCGCCTCATCGACGAGGCCGGGGCAGATCAGGCCGAAACCGACCAGCCCCGGGTAGTCGCTCGCGAGGCGCGCGCCGATGCGTCCCACCTGAGTGGCCACGGCCTCGCGGTCGGTCGGCTCGTTTCCCTGGGTGAGGATCGTGCCTGCCTCATCGACGATCATCCACTTGATGGAGGTGCCACCGATGTCGATGCCCGCGAATACCGGGCCCGGGGAGTCCTTGACGGCGCTCATGGTACGACGACCTGTGCATGCAGATCAGGATCTGCCATATCCGGATCGAAGGGGAACATCGGGCGCTCAATCTTGTGGTGACCGAGGCGGATGAGGTCCTGATCGACGCCGCCGGGGGTCAGCGCCATGAGCCAGCCCTTCTGGGTCTCGTACAGGTCGGGCTCGAGGTAACCGATCTTGACGACGACGACGTCGGCGGTGGTGATGTCCACGCCGAGCAGCTCGAACTGGCTGTACATCGTGTACTGGTTGCGGTTCGTCGTGATGATGAAGCGCAGGCCGCCCGTGCGTAGCAGCGCGGTGTGGCCACCCATCGGGTCGTCGGCGAGGGCCTCGACCGTGGCGTGGACGTTCAGCGGCCCGGGCTCGCGGGTGTCGATGTGTCCGCCAACCTCGAGGTCGACCTCGGCGCCGACGCCGGCCTCCCACGCGACGGCGACCGCGGCGGGATCAATGATCGAGGCGTAGACGACGTCGAGCGTGGCCTCCTGGACGGGCTTCCACTTCAGCAGGGCCGCGAGCGCAACCGTGACGTCGTCAGCACCTCCGGCGCCCGGGTTGTCGCCGGAGTCGGAGATGAAGAAGGGCTTGGGGCCCTCCTCGGCGGCTGCCAGGCACTCTTCCATGGAGGCGACGGGGGCCACGAACTCGAAGCGGTCGTGCACGTCCCAGAAGTACTGGCCGATACGCTCGGC
>CAUTGT010000039.1:0-8079 GCA_963537735.1 uncultured Actinomycetaceae bacterium
CAGAAGGTGCGCATCTGCTCGAGGCCGTGGGACACGACGACGACCGTGCGCCCCTGATCCTTGAGCTGGGCGAACTTGTCCATGCACTTGTTCTGGAATTCCATGTCGCCCACGGCCAGGACCTCGTCGACGAGGAGGATGTCCGGCTCGACGTGGATCGACACGGAGAAGCCCAGGCGCACGTACATGCCCGAGGAGTAGTTCTTCACCGGCTGATCGATGAAGCGCTCGACGCCGGAGAAGTCGATGATCGCGTCCAGCTTGGAGTCGATCTCCTTCTTGCTCATGCCCAGGATCGCGCCATTGAGGTAGATGTTCTCGCGGCCCGACAGCTCGGGGTGGAAGCCGGAGCCGACCTCGAGCATGGCGGCCATGCGCCCCGTCGAGGAGATCGTCCCCTTGTCCGGGGTGAGGATCTTCGCGATGCACTTGAGCAGCGTCGACTTGCCCGAGCCGTTGTGCCCGAGCAGACCGAAGGTCTTGCCCTGCGGGATCTCAAAGGAGACATCGTCGAGGGCCCAGAACTCCTCGAACTGTGCGCGCGAACGCTGCAGGAATGCGCCCTTGAGGGACTGGTTGCGGTTCTTGTAGATGCGGAAGCGCTTGGAGACGCCCTCCACCGAAATCGCGTTCGTCATCAGAGTTCCTCCACGATTCGTGCCGAGAAGCGGCGGAAGATCAGCGAGCCGAGGCCGAAGATGCCGAATGCCCAGGCGGCGCAGCCGAGCCACACCTGCCAGGACGGCATTGCGAAGCCGTACAGCGTCGAGCGGTAGGCCTCGAGGAAGAGCTCGGCGGGGTTGAGTCGGAAGATCGTGACGATCGGGAGGGGCTCGCCTCCCCACGTCCAGCCCTTGGCAGCCAGGTCCGTCTGGACCTTGTTGAGCATCGACAGGGAGAAGACAACGCCGGAGGCGTACATCCAGATCTGGTTGAAGATCTGCCACAGGTGCGAGATATCGCGGAAGTAGACGGAGGCGACCGACAGGATCAGGCCCATGCCGATCACGAAGAGCATTGCGAGCAGCGTGATGACGATGACCGCGGGGATCATGAGCAGCACGCCAGGGCCGCCGGCGATGCACATGATGAGGATGATGACGCCCAGCTCGAAGGCAAAGTCGTAGGCCAGCGCCAGCACCGAGGAGTAGATGAGGACCTGACGCGGGAAGTAGACCTTGGTGAGCAGGCCGGAGTTGCCCACGAGGGAGTCCATGCCGCGCTGAATGCCGCTCGACATGAAGTTCCAGGCGATGACGCCCACGCCAATCCACAGCGCGAAGGAGGACAGGCCCGAGTTCGCGCCCTTGTCGGCCTCGCCGCGGAAGACGACGCCGAAAATCAGCGCGTACACGGCGATCGTTGCGATCGGGTTGATGAAGGACCACAGGCGGCCGAGCGCGGTGCCCTTGAACTCCGAGGAGATCGAGCGCTGCGCCATGCGCACCGTCAGGTCGATGACCCGTTTCGTCTCAGACACGGCTACTCCCATCGCTTCTGTCGTGGTCAGGAAATCTATTCTACTTGCCGGCGGCCGGCGTGAGCGCGAGGTAGCGCTGCGTGAACTCCACGATCACGACGCTGGGCTTGTAGGCCTCGATGAGGGCGGCGACGTCCGTCGGCTGCTCGGAGTCGAGGGCGTGGCCGACCTGGATCGTGTACTCGAAGGTGGCGGCCACGTCGGGCCCCAAGTTGTTGCCCTGGGAGTCGCGCACGATGAGCGCGGTGCCACGTCCGTTCGGGTTGTAGGTGAGGGCCGGCTTGTTCTGGAAGTCGACGGGGGTGGCCAGGGAGACCTCGAGTGCGGCCGTCACCTCGGACAGGCGAGCGGCGGCCTCTGCCAGCTCGTCACGGCTTTCCAGCTGCAGCAGGTGGACGCTGCCGGGGTCCTGCTCGTAGGTGGGCACCGCCCACGGGCCCGTCTGGGCGGGGGCGCCCAGGGCCTCGTACTCGTTGGGGGCATCCACGCTGCTCACGCCGGACGGCATCAGGGAGGGCAGACCCTCGAGCTGCGGGTTGACCGCGGCCAGGCAGGACAGCGTCTGGTTCCAGGCGACGTGCGCGGCGTAGGGTGACCAGTGGGGGTTGACCGCCGAGTACAGCGGCGCCTCGCTCCCCTCGCGGGCCTCGCGCAGGCCCTCTCGTACGTCCACCCACGCGTGGGTGGGCAGCGCCGAACGCATGAGATCCAGGGAGGTCGTGCCCATCAGCGGGTCGGCCCACTGGGGCAGCTTGTCGGAGTAGATGTCCCACGTGGCCGGGGCGGGCACGAACAGCGCGGTCGCGCCCTGCTCGCTGGCGGCCGCCTCGATGCCGCTCATGTAGCGGTCCCACGCGCTCACCTGCTCGGGGGTGGGGCGCACGCGACCCAGCGCCTGGGAGAAGTTCGCGTTGAAGACGTCGGAGAGGAACAGGTAGCCGTCGCGGCCCTGAACGTAGGTGGTCACGCCCGTCATGGACTGCTCGAACGAGGCCTGCGCGGCGTCGGTGGGCAGGTACCCCGCGGTGCCGGCGACGCCGGGCGTCCACGGGCCCACGTCGGCGCGCGGGGTGGGCGCGCAGACCTCGGGCAGGGACTGGGGCGTGGTGCGCGCAAAGGACGAGGCCTGGGCCGCCGGGGCGGGCACCTGCGGAGCCGGGTGGGTGGCCTTGTACCACGTGCCCACGCCGGTGGCCGCGCACGCGCCCGCAAGGAGAACCGTGAGAGGCACGTAGTGGAGGCGGTGCTTCCACGAACTCGCGGGGACGCCCTCGTCGAAGGAGACGTCGCGCAGACCGGACTCGGATTCCTTGAACTGGCCAGCGGCCTTCTTCTCGCTCACTTGCTCTCCCCCTCGGTACGCGCGGAGGCCTCTTCGGCCTCCATGACCGTCGCGATCCTGGTCGAGGACAGGGCCGGCGTGACGATGCGGCGGGCCACGGCCTCGTACGTGGGACGGAAGTGCTCGATGAGCTTGTCCATCCATCCGGGCAGGTAGTTCTTCAGGCTCATCGCGGGCTTCTCGATGAGGTGCCACGACAGGTAGGCCAGGATGTGCACGGTCACGACGACCGTCAGGTGGTAGGCGATCCAGCCGCGATCCTGCAGGTGGAAGTAGGCGGCGAACGCCATGATCGGCCATGCGTAAATGTAGATGCCGTAGGACAGGTCGCCGTGCTTCTCCCAGTTCTGCAGGGGCAGGCGAATCGCCAGGTACATGAGGAAGTAGAGGAAGCCATACTGGCCGACGATGTTCCAGCCGCCCGACGCGTAGGACAGCAGGCCGAAGATGAGGCCACCCCACGCGAGGCGCGAGTCCATGGGGATCTTGTCGCCGTAGAGCGTGAAGAGCATGCCGAAGGCGAAGGGTCCCATGAACATCAGCATGTAGGGGTCGCGCAGCAGGTAGTTGACGTTGGCGACCTGGCCGGCGCCCATCCACTGCAGGGCGTTGAGGGCGATGAGGACGAGCGCGAAAGCGCCGCCCACCTTGCGGTTCGCGAGCGCCCCAAACAGGCCGAGGATCGCGACCAGGATGTAGGCCTTGAACTCGTAGATCAGCGTCCAGGCCGAACCGTTCCAGTCGCGGGCGCCGTGCAGGATGAAGTACGGAAGATTCTCGCCCATTCCGGCGATGTTGCGCTGGCCGAGGTTCAGCCACATGTTGTTCACGAAGTACGTGAGCGGTGACTCGGTGGCGGGATGCAGGTAGCCGGAGATGTTGTGGAAGGTGTGCCAGTAGGCGATCGGCGCGAGAATGCCGACCGTGAAGAGCAGGGCCGCCCAGAAGGCGGGGAAAATACGCAGGACGCGGCGCCACATGTAGCGCCAGATCGTCGCGCGCCCCATGCGCGAGCGCGTGATGAGGAATCCCGAGAAAAAGAAGAATCCCGCGACCGCGACGCCACCGATGGACTGCTCCTTGGAGATCTGCACGCCCAGGTCCTCGCCGCCGTAGAATCCGGCGATCGGGCCGGCGTGCGAGAAGATGACCATGAAGGCCATCAGCCAGCGCAAAAACCCGATCGAGTTAGACCTGGAGTTGAATGCCTGCGCGACGGACTGGGGCGTGTGGGGGGCCGCAGCCCGAATCGTGGAGGCCAGGCTCATCGCTCACCCTTCATGGATCGGATCTTGTGGACGGCGCCGCGGGCCGCGCGGTACGCCGGCTTAAGAGCGTTCCCCAGTCCCGGGGTACGCACCATGATGTTGGTCTTGACGGCGCCCAGCAGGTTCGGGACCGAGCCCATGCGCGCCTTGAGGAAGGGCACCTGGTCGATCGCGAAGGCGGGCATCATCGACGAGGTCGCGGCCAGCTTGTACTCGAGGTAGCCGTAGTACACGCCCGCCCACTTCGGGGTCATGACGGGGCGCACGTAGTAGCCGCGCGAGAGCACAGCGTAGGACAGGAGGCGCTCGATGACGTGTGCCAGGGAGCCGTCCTTGTAGCCGCCCTCTTCCGGGAAGTCCTCGGGGACGAGGCCCGCGCCGGTCAGCAGGGACAGGGCCTCCGGGCGCGCGATGAACATGGAGCCGTAGGGGGCCAGCGGCTGATGGTCGTCGAAGGGCACGGTGATGCCGACCTTCTTCGCGAACTCGCGGGCGGGGGCGCGGTTCGCGAACCACGCGTGGCCCATCGTCGGGTAACCCATGTGCGGCATGGGCGCAATCGCCATGCCCAGGCCCGGGTGGGCCGCGAACTCCGCGAGGATGCCGGCCACGTGATCGGAGGAGGCCAGCAGGTTGTCGTAGAGGTGCTCCTTGAAGAGCTGGGCGGCGTTGTAGTCGTCCTGGACGGACTTCTTGGAGTGGATCTTCACGACGATGTCGTACTCGCCGGAGGTGAGCACGTCGCCACAGTCCACCAGGAACGCGCCGATGTCGCGGCCACGGTTGGAGGACACGACGCGCACGTCGGCGTCCACGCCTCGTTCCTGAGCGCGCGCCTCGATGAGGGCCTTGTTCTCCTCGTTCGAGGTCGTGGCCACCAGGTGGTAGCCCTCCGGCAGGACGCTCAGGCGGTCGAGGATCTCGTCGGCCATGTCGGCGTAGAAGATGTGGGCGACCGCGAGGACCTTCAGGGAGGCAGCGGCGTCCAGGGTGGCCTGGTCGGCGCGCGGGGAGATGACGGTCGTCAGGCCCGCGTTCGTCACGAGGTCACGCGGACGTGAGGTGCGCGCGAGGTTCGTCAGAATCAGGTCGGTGTCGTAGCCGGCCTTTTCGGCCAGCTCCAGCATGTCCGCACCGATGATCGCGTGGCGGTCCAGGTAGAGCGGGTCGTGGAAGAGGTTGCGGCGCTTGAGGATCGGGCAGCCGTCCGCGAGCAGCATCGACGCGTTGTCGAAGACGGGGTTGCGCGAGGGGTAGTCCTCGCGCGGGTATGCCACGACGTGCGTGTAGCCGAGGTTGCCGAAGTACTCCGTGAAGCGCGACTCGTGCCACTGGATCGAGTCGTTGTAGGAGCGAATCGGCGGCATCTCGTCCCAGTACTTGCGGAAGTCCGGGGAGCTGAGCAGCGGGTTGCGCACGGCAATCCAGTGGGACTGGATGTGGCGCGGCATGCGGGTTGCTGCCAGGAAGGGGTGGGGGCGCACCTCGTCGTGTTCGGTGATGCCCCAGAAGTCCACCGCTCCGGCGGCGTCCACGCGGTCGAAGAGATTCTTCCACGGGTTGACGGGCGCGAAGAAGGTGTAGTTGAAGAGGATCAGCTCGTCGATCTGGCCGAGGCGCTCCCAGCCGAAGCGGGCGATGCCGTCGCGGTAGCCGCCCACGTCGAAGCCGGTGTTTTCGCGCTCGAAGACCTCGGTGGCGCCCTTGAGGAGGCGCTCGCGAGCGGTGTCGTCCAGGGCAGAGTTGGAGACGACGAGGATCTCGTCGAGGTACTCGCGCAGCGAGGTCAGGCACTCCACGATGTAGTCGTCGACGAGGCCCTGGGGATCGAAGAACAGGAAAATACCGGCGCGCTTCACGGCCTTACTCCCCCGTGCCGTCGACGGTGGCCAGGATCTGGCGGATCTTCGTGGCGTCGCCCCACACGCCGGGCGAGTCGTAGGGACGATCCGGGAACGCCCCGTACTCGAGGGTGATGTCCAGGTCGTTCTCGCGGATGTAGGCCTCGACGCGGTCGGCGAGGCTCATGGGCTCGCCGCTGCAGATGTTGATGATGCCGTTGACCTCGTCCTGGGAGACGGCGGCAGCAATCTGGTAAGCCAGTCCCTGAATGGAGATGAAGTCGTAGAGGTTCTTGCCCGTGGTGAAGGGGAAGGTCTTCTTGCCTTCCTGGGCGGCGGCCAGGAGCTTGGAGAAGATCGAGGAGCCGTGCGCGTCGTCGCCGACGATGTAGTAGCCGCGCAGCCACTGCATGGTCGCGCCGTGCTTGGCGGTTAGAAGCTCCGTGATCTGCCGCAGCGCGTTCTTGGCGATGCCGTACAGCGAGGCGGGGTTGCACGGAGAGTTCTCGTCGATGGCGCCTTCCCAGTAGCCGACCTCGTGCATGGAACCCATGACGGCCAGGTGGGTGCAGCCGCCCTCGAGGAGGTTCTCGATGAAGTGGTAGTGGGCGGGCAGGTCCTCGATGTGGGCCGGCGAGTTGTGCACGAAGCCGTCACGCCACGCGAGGTGCAGGACCACGTCCGGGCGTCCGAGCTGGTCGTAAATATCAGCGTCGCCGCTGAAAATCTGGGTATCGATGCGGCGTGCACGCTCGTCGACACCGTCGAGGCGGAAGTCGACGACGCTGACGTCGAGGCCGCGCTCCAGCAGGGCGTGAACAATGTGGCGGCCAATGTAGCCGCCGGCTCCGGTAACGAGGACAGTCTTCACCATGTCAGCCAGTCTATCAAGGCGTTGGCGCTACGCAGCTCCGCCCCGCGTTGTGTGCCGTGACCCACCCACCGGCCCCGGCCTCGTATCCGGGTCGATGGCGCTAGGAACGCGAGGCGGTGCGGTGGCGTAGGGCGCGAGGCAGGGCGAGGAGCCCCTGGAGGACTCCGCGGGCGACCGGCCCCCGTCCGCCCGAGCGCAGGGCGCGCGCAACCGAGCGCGCGATGGCGCGCGCGACGACGCCCCAGGGGGCGTGCTGGGCGGCGACGATGATGCGGTTGCGGGCGTTGACCCGCAGGAACATGGGCGAGGACGTGCCCGAGGAGGCGGCGTGCTCGTGATCGACGACGGCCCCTGCGACGAAGCGCACCTCGTACCCGGCCTCGCGCAGCTTGTAGGACAGGTCGGTGTCCTCGTAGTACATGAACAGGTCGGTGCGCACTCCCCCGACGGCTCGCCACGCATCGGCGTCGATGGCGCAGGCCCCGCCGCACAGGCCGAAGACCTCGGGGGCGGGCAGCGGGGAGTCGGCGGGATCCAGCCACGAGCGGTCGTAGCCGTTGCCGGCCGCGTCGACCTCGTTGCCGGTGGAGTTGATGAGGACCTGGCCACCGCTCTCACCGTCGGCGACGCGCGTCCAGCGGCTGCCGTCGCGGGCGACGAGGAACTCCGTGTCGGAGGGGGTGGAGGGACGCCAGGTGCCGGTCAGGAGGATGAGCGCGGTCGTGGCACCCACCTCCTCGCCCAGGGGAGCCAGGAGCGCGTCGAGGAAGCCGTCTCGCACGGTCGCGTCGTTGTTGAGCAGGACGACGGAGTCTTCGCTCAGGCCGGCCGCTCCTGCCATGACGCCGGCGCCGAAGCCGTCGTTCGTCCCGGCGTTCACGAGGGACACGCGCGCGGGATCGGCGGCGCCGCGCAGCTCGTCGAGGCCCTCGCGCAGGACGATCAGGGAGTCGTCGTCGGATCCGTTGTCGACGATGACGAGGTGGTCCCCCTGCCCCATCTGCGGGGCGATCGAGTGGGCGGCACGCAGGGTGAGCGGCGCATTCTTCCAGTTGACGAGGATAACCCTCGCGCTGCGCGCCCTCATCGCTCGCCCGCCAGGGACTCGTAGATGGCGGCGTGGGCGGCGGCGGATGCCTCCCACGTGTAGTCGCGGGAACGCTCGATGCCGGCGGCGGCGAGGCGGTCATGCTCGCTTCCGGCGGCGGCTTCGAGGGCCTGCGCCAGCGCCGAGGCATCGGTGGCGGGGACGAGGAGGCCGGCGTCGTCGCGCG
>CAUTGT010000040.1:0-7970 GCA_963537735.1 uncultured Actinomycetaceae bacterium
TCTACACGAAGGCCAAGGTCGTCACGACCCGTTGGCCCAAGCGTGGCGAGAAGGTCGGCTACGTCGGCATGAACTTCCCGACGAACGTCTGAGCTTGACACTTTCCTCAGGAGGGGTGGGCGCATTGCGCTCACCCCTTCTTTGTATGCGGCTTTGTGATAACAAATAGATTTAAATGAGCGGCTTGGACTGCGAATACGGCGCGTTAAGCTAAGTGAGTCAGCAGAGTTGCGATACTCGATTGAATGTGTGTTAGGTCAAGCCTGAGGTCTGTCGAATGCTTGACCACTGTCGAAAGGGGGTAGTGGAGAGTGTGAGGCCAGTTGATGCACAGGGACGATATTGTCAAGCAATCAGTATCGAGATCTCAGCGATTCCATGATCGTGGGTGAGGTGTCCTCGATCCCCGGGAGTGGGAGTTGATCAGCCGTCAGGCTGATCAGGGTGAAGTGCCCTTCATCCGTACAGCTCCAAAGAAGAGCAATAGGAGAAACACATGTCACACGCTCCAGCGATTGACGACTACACGCCCGATAAGGTGCGTGACCTCGTCGCGACCACCCCTGCCTCCGGCACAAAGCGTTCCCTGGGGGCGATCGCCGCCGTCGCAACGCTGGGATCCCTCCTCTTCGGCTACGACACCGGCGTCATCGCGGGCGCCCTGCCCTACATGTACATGCCCGGCAATGCCGGCGGCCTGCACATGACCACCTTCGAAGAAGGCTGGGTCGGCGGCCTGCTGTGCATCGGCGCCGCCGCCGGCGCGTTCTTCGGTGGTCGTCTCTCCGACCGTTACGGACGCCGCCACAACATCACGCTGCTGGCAATCGTCTTCCTGTTCGGTGCCATCGGGTGTGCTATCGCCCCGAACATCTGGGTTCTCTACCTGGCGCGCATCATCCTCGGCTTCGCCGTCGGTGGAGCCTCCGCGACGGTCCCCGTCTTCCTTGGTGAGACCGCGCCCAAGCGCCTGCGCGGCGTCCTCGTCGCGACCGACCAGATGATGATCGTCTTCGGTCAGTTCATGGCCTTCTCCATGAACGCCGTCATTGCCCGCTGGCAGGGCGGCCCGACCGTCACGCTGACCGGCGATGCCGTGGACGCGTCCGGTCACGTGCTCGGACAGGCCGGAACCTCCGTCGCGTGGGAGACTGTCCAGGCCGCCGTCAACATCGCCGATGTCACCAGCGCCGGTAACGGCCTGACCTGGCGCTACATGCTCATCCTGTGCTCGCTGCCCGCCATTGCCCTGTGGGTCGGCATCCGCATGATGCCCGAGTCCTCCCGCTGGTACGCCGCCAACCTGCGCATCGTCGAGGCCATCGGCTCCCTCAAGCGCGTGCGCGACGAGAAGAAGGACGACGTCGCCGGCGAGCTCAACGAGATGCTCGAGGTCCAGCGTGCCGAGTCCAAGCAGGAGAAGTGGTCGCTGTCGCAGATCCTCAAGGTCAAGTGGGCGCGCAAGCTCCTCTACATCGGTATCATCCTGGGCATTGCCGACCAGCTGACCGGTATCAACACGGCCATGTACTACACGCCGAAGATCCTCAACGCCGCCGGTGTTCCCATGGAAGATGCCATCACCCTGAACGTCGTCTCCGGTGGTATTTCCGCGATCGGTTCCGCCGTGGGCCTGTGGCTTGTCGCCCGCTTTACCCGACGCCATGTCGGCATGTACCAGGAGCTCGGCATCACGATCTCCCTTGCCGCTCTGGCCGCCGTGTTCGCCATCTTCATCAGCCCCTACCTGGATGCCGACGGCAACATTTCCGGCGCCCCGAACTTCGCCCCCTGGCTGGTTCTTGGCATCGTCTGCCTCTTCGTGTTCATCAAGCAGTCCGGCACCGTGACCTGGGTCCTCGTCTCCGAGATCTACCCGGCCGCCGTCCGCGGCACCGCCCTCGGTATCGCGGTGGGCACCCTGTGGCTCGCAAACGCGCTCGTCTCCGTCATCTTCCCGCCGCTCATGGCGACCGTCGGTGGCGCTGGTACGTACGCGATCTTCGCTGCGATCAACTTCCTCTCGTTCCTCTTCTACTGGAAGGTTGTCCCCGAGACGAAGTTCCACTCGCTGGAGGAACTCGAGCTGAAGTTCCAGAAGGATTACTCCTGAGAACGAAAAGTTCACGTCCGTGTGTCCGGTGGGGAGGCCGTCCCACCGGGTACACCTGTTTGTTGAACGGATAGGAAGGGCGATGATGACACCGCAACAGGGAAGCATCCCGCTCGACTCGCCCACCGGTTGGTTGTGGCGGGGCGTGCATGAGCGACGTCGCTCTCCTCGCAACAGTGGTTCAGCGCATCCGGATAGGTTATTTGCCTATCCACATCGAAATAACCTATCCGCGCATGCTCGTCATGGGCGTCGTTGTCTCAGAGGCACGCGGTGCGTCGTCTGGCAGCCGTGAAGACAAGGCACTACCCAGGCATGGCCAGGTTTAGTGAGAGTGGGTGGCGCTGCCGGTCCCTGTAAGCGAGGCGGCCCGGTTGTCTGAAACCACTGTCGCCTTTGCTCGCGTGTGTCTGTGTGGGGTTGAAACCGCCATCGCCTTTGCGGGTGAGAAATGGGTGTTTTTGGTGCATTTTCCGGGAGCAGAGGTGACGCCGGTTTCCGCGGTCCTTTGTTGGGGGGGCGAGCAGTGGTGTTGTTGGTTTCAACGTTGCCATGTTGTCGCGCCTCGGTTAAGCCCTGGGGCTGTGCGCAAGGTGTTGACGGTTTGTTTGTGCGGCTGTTGTCCAGGCCGCTTGGTGTAGTTCGTATTCGATGGGAGATTTGCCGCCGAGGCTGGTGCGGCTGCGGTGCCGGTGGGTGGCGGCAGGGCCAGGTAGTACGAGCCGCCCGACTGGAGGGTGGCTGCGGCGCCGGTGGGCGGTGGCAGGGCTAGGTGGTAGTGGCCGCCCGACTGGAGGGTGGCGCGAGGCCTGCAGGGCCTGGCCGGGCTTCGAGCCGACGCGCCGAGCGAAGCTCGTGGCGCGGACGGCGAGCGGGCGGGCAGGCCTCGCGCCGCACGGAGGTCTGGCGGTTGGGGCGGGCGGGCCGCCGCCCACCGGCACACAGAGCAGCCATAGACAACAAGATGCGTGCTCGCGCCGCACGGAGGTCTGGCGGTGGTGTACCGCGGGAAGTTAGCGCGCTACGGCCTCGTCGATGACGGAGGCGACCTCGCGGGCCACGGACTGCCACGTGAAGTGCTCGCGCACGCGTGCGCCCACAGCCGCCGCGCAGGACGCGCGACGCACTGGGTCGGTGACAGCCTCACGCAGGGCGGGGACGAGTGCATCGGTGAGCTCGGCGGATGTGCGGCCGTCCACGATCCACCCGAGGGCGGGAGAGGTGATGACTTCTTCGGTGCCGCCGCGAGGTGTCGCCACGATCGCGCAGTTGCCCAGGGCCGCTTCGAGGATCGAGGTGGGCAGGCCCTCGGGGTACATGGACGGGTAGACGAACACGTCGGAGCGGCGGTACAGGCTCATGACGGCGGGGAAGTCGAGCTTCCCCAAGAACGACACCGCTGGATCCGACCCGTAGCGTTCGTGCAGCTCGTCCTCGATGGGGCCAGATCCGGCGACGGCCAGGCGCAACGGTACGTCCGGCAGTTCGGCGCGCAGACGTGCGAAGGCATCCAGCAGTGCGACGATGCCCTTCTCAGCGATGAGGCGCCCCGCGTAGGAGATGACGATTTCGGAGTCGGCACCGCCTCGCGGCCACTCGCGCTCGTAGCGGTCGTCCGCCACGGCCGTGTCCTCCGGCGTCACCGCGTTGTACCACACGCCCGAGGCCTCGATCCCGAAGTGGCGCAGCCACTTGTTGCAGTTGCGCGACACCCCGTAGTAGGAGGTCACGTGCTTCTTGACGAAGTGCGTGAGGCCGTGCTCGTAGATGCCGCCGAAAAAGTCCAGCACAGGGTTGCCCACGCTCATGTGTGCGGTGCCGTGTTCGATGAGCGCCACTGGGCGGCCCAGGCGGTGTGCGAGGCGTGCGCCGAGCAGGCTGGTGAGGTGGAAGCGCGTGTTGACGATGTAGAAGTCGGCGTTCTCGGCCTCGACCGCCGCCATCGTCTCCTTGAAGCGCTCGTCGCGCTTGAAGAAGGGGTAGCGCTGCTTGAAGAGGCCCTTGGTGGGCAGGCGGTAGATGCGCAGGCCGTCCTTGTCCTCGAAACGAGGCAGGGACTCGTCGTGCAGGGACGTGACGATGAATACGTCGTAGCCCAGGGTACGCAGCTGCTCGCTGAGGCGATCCTGGTAGCGCTCGATCCCGCCCAGGTAGGGCAGGAAGAACTCCATGAAGATCCCGACCTTGACGGGACGGTTCGTGCGATCAGTCATTGACGGACTCCGTTTCGACGGCCGCGCGAGGGCGGGGGACGAGCATGAAGATGGTGAACAGGACGGCGAGCAGGCCCATGGTTGCGGCGTAGGCGAGCGACGCTCCCATCATCGCGTGGGAGTTCGTGAGTATCGGTGCGATCACGTAGGCGGTGGCTCCGGCCAGCGCGTACGCGACCAGGACAGCCCGCAGGCGGCGCATCGTCGCGAGCGCGTAGTAGAGGATGACGCCGGCGGCGTTGAGGGCGCCCGCCAGGACGAGAACCATGAGTTCGCCGACGTAGCCAGACACGTCCGTGCCGAACACGAGGGTCAGGAGGGGAGCGCCGATCACGTAGGTGACTGCGGCGACGACGACAAAGGCGAGCGCGGTCGTCACCAGGCCCTTGCGCACGATCGATAGGAACTCCCCGCGCTTGCCCTCCGCCCATCGCAGTGCCATGCGAGTCAGCAGGGGACGGAACACGAACAGCGACAGCATGTTGATCGCGACGGCCGGCATGTAGATGATCGCGAAGACACCCAGCTCCTCGTCACCGAGCGCCGCGTGAATCGCGAAGCGCGGCGCGTTCGCCAGGTACTGGTTGAGGAACGCGGCGATGAACAGGGGCAGACACTCCCAGAGGATCCCGGTGATGCCTCGGACGTTGAACGAGGGCAGGAGTGAGAACACGCCGCGTGCGGGTAAGCCGTAGGCCACCACGAGCACCACGCAGGTGGCCAGGAAGGTGATGATCGTGGACACGAGGAGGTCCTGGGTGAACCAGTAGAGCCCCGACCACAGGAACGTCGTCGTGAAAATGCGCGCAAAGCAGGCCTTGCCCGCGATGTCGAGGCGGCCCGAACGTTGGAACTCCGAGTAATACACGTCCTCGAAGGCGTCGAAGATGCGCAGGAGAGCCATCGCTGCGATGACCGTAAACGCGGGATAGGGGTCCTGCGTTGATGCTGTCCACGAGTGGTAGGCGATGAGGCCCACCATGACCAGGCAGGTCAGCAGACGCGTCGACAGGTACGTGCCGAAGTCGAAGCGGCGACGCACGTCCGTCACGTGGAAGGTGCGCACCTCGTACAGGCCCACCGTCTGGTACTGCTGGCCGATCGCCAGCGCGAGGGTGAACAGGCCGTACTGGGCGCGCGCAAAGGAATCCGTGGCGCCCGAGCGCATGATCGCCACGCCCATGATGACCACGGCGAGGCTCGACATGAGCGAGGCGGCCGTGTTCCACAGGTAGTCACGCCCCAGCTGGCCGCGCGACTCGAGGGCCTCCTCCGTGGCCTCAACCTGTGCGTCGCCGGCGGCCTGCGCGTCAGGAAGGGACGAGGCCGTGGTGTCCTTCTCGCTCACGCGCCGGCCTCCTCGGTGGCCTCGGGTCCGGGATCGTGGGGGCCAAAAACGATGTGGAAGGGCTCGTGTGTCACCCGATCTTCAGGATCCGGAATGCGCATGTAATCCCCGTAGCCGCGCGTGAGAACCACGTCGTAGGCGGCCGGGATGCGCACCGTGATGTCCTCGAAAGGAACGGAGCGAGCCGGGAAGAGCTCAGCCTCGGAGGCGCTCCAGCGACGCGGATCGCGCGTCGAAAAATCACCGAACAGGATCGAGCCGTCGGCCGCCTTCTGCGGGTTCTCGCGGCCCTTGAGGGCGGCGCGCAGCCAGCGGCGGTACAACGAGGCCTCGTTCACGCGCAGCGCCCGCATGCCCCAGTGGGCGCAAGCCATTGCCGCGGAGGCCAGCTGGCGCGCGGGCGTGGGTAGGCCCGTCGGCGGGTTGGGGATGGAGCGCAGGAACATGAGGCGCGCCCACAGCCACGTTCCGCGCGACTGGGCGCGGAAGCGAGCAGCGTCGTCCGCGATCTCATCCAGGACGAACAGGTCCACGCCGATCGGCATGCGGAAGGAACGGTCCTTCGCCACCTTCGAGACGAACTCCGAGCCCTTCAGGCCCAGCACCCCGAAGCTGATCGGATAGTCGGGGTGAGTGGCCGGCGAGGCGATGAAGAACTCGTCCCCGAGGAGGGAGGGGGCCTCGGCGATGAAACGCTCATAGTCTGCTCGGGGCATGCACACGTCCCCGTCGTCGTCCCACGGGATGAAGCCCTGGTGGCGCACAGCTCCGATCGCCGTGCCGCCGTAGGCGACGTAGCGCAGATCGAGGAGGGTGCACACGCGGTCGATCTCGGCGAGGCAGTGCTTGGTGACGCGCTGAATGGCTGCCAGGGTTGCGGGGTCTGCGGCGCTCATGTCGCTCCGATCGTCAGGGGTCTACAGGGAGTCGGCGTAGGGGCCGAAGTCGATGACCGCGGCCTCGTGGTTGTAGCGCTTCTCCGGGGGAGGAAGCTGCATGTAGTCGCCGTATCCGCGGCGCAGCAGGGCGTCGTACTCGTTCTGGATCATCACCGTGATGTCCTCGAAGGGAACGTCGCGGGTGGGGAAGAACTCCTCCTCGCGCACGATCCAGTTCTGCGGGTCACGCATCGTGAAGTCGGCGTACACGCCCGTGCCCGTGCCCTCGTAGCGGCGAACTGCGCGCTCCCAGCGGGCCTGCAGGCTCGCCGGCGTTGCGCGCACGGCCTTCAGGCCCAGGTGCGCGAGCGTCGTCGCCGAGAAAATCAGCGCCTTCTTCCACGCGGGCGTGTTGATCAGGTGCGGACGAGGCGTGCCCTGGAGGAACAGCAGGCGCCCCCACAGCCACGACTGGCGCGACATCTCCTGGAAGGCCTTCTCGTCGGCCGGAATCTCGTCCAGGGGCAGGATGTCCAGGAAGAAGGGCATCCGGTACTTCGAGTCCTTGTCCGCCTCGGGGATCAACAGGGTTCCCGGCATGACCATCTTCGTGAACATGAAGGGGAAGTCGTCGCGCGTGCGCGTGTTATCCAGGCGGAAACGCTCATCCAGCAGGGCCGGCGCCTCGGCGAGGAAACGCTCGTAATCCGCGCGCGTCATCATCACATCGATGTCGTCATCCCACGGGATGAAGCCACCGTGACGGATCGCGCCGATCGCCGTGCCGCCGTAGATCGCGTAGGACACCCCGATGCGTCGGCACACCCGGTCCAGCTCGGCCAGGATCAACGTCAGGAGCTTCTGGACCTTGCGCAGGTCGGTCTCGGGTGTCGTCATCAGTCCTCCGAATATGACAAAGCGGGTGAGCGCACGTGCGCTCACCCGCCATTGTCTCACGGCTGCTGTCCGCTGACCTTCTCCGCGCGCCTGGGAAGCAGATCACCCCACGAGGGGGTCGCCGCCAGGACGGTTCCCACGAGGATCACGACGCAGCACACGACCTGCGTGGCCGTGGGCACCGTGCCCTGCAGGACGAGAGCGAAGATGATCGCCCACGCCGAGTAGGAGATGTTCAGAGCCATGCCGCGCGAGGCACCGATCGCCGACAGGGCCTTGTAATAGAACAGGTACGAGGCCGTCCCCGCCAGGCCCGCCAGCGCCACCACGCCCGCCGACAGGTGGGCCAGCGAGTGCAGCGTGAAGCCGAAGACTCCGGCGATGGGGGCCACGATGAACAGGTAGACGACCGCCGAGGTCGTCTCGCGGATCTGGAGTGCCACCTCGTTATCCACGGCCTCGTCGCGCATGCCCCACGTGAGGATCACGGCCTCGGAACCCCAGCCGATCACGCAGGCCAG
>CAUTGT010000041.1:0-7805 GCA_963537735.1 uncultured Actinomycetaceae bacterium
GAGGAATGGCTGCGCAAGGTCCCGTTCATCTCGTGGACCGGTCACCTGATGACCAACCCGGCCTCCATCCTCGACGAGGAGCGCGTCTCCCTGAACCCGACCGACACCGGCGTGGACATGGTGATCCACCTCGACACCGCGTGGGACAACGACCCGCGTGGCTCCGAGAAGCACGCTGTGCGCGAGCTGGTCTTCCCGCTGGTTCTGTCCGGTGAAGACGGCGCGGTCCCGGTCATTGACGAGGCCAAGCTGCCCCAGCACATGTACGCGATGCTCGCGGCCACCGCCGGCGTCACCTCCGTGTCCGTCGCCGGCGACACCGTGGATGCGTTGCCGGTCATGGTGCCTTCCGAGAAGTCCGTCTTCGGCGAGGCTCACTACTCCTTCACGCTGGCCCCCACCCTGGGCTTCGACCACGCCGAGGCCACAGGCGCCGCCCTGCCCGCCAGCTACGAGCTGGCCGCCTGGGCACCCGACGCCCTGCTCGGCCCCGCCTGGCCCGCGATCTACGCGGCCCTCGGTTCGGCTATCCACAACGACTACCCGGTCATTGAGGGCCTGCTCAACGCCGTCCACCTCGACCACTCGATCAAGCTGGAGTACACGCCCGAGCAGATGCTCGAGCGCGGCATCACGACGATCGATGTGACCAGCCACGTGGCGGCCGTTGACGAGTCCTCCTCGGGCCGTATCGTCACGGTGGCCCTCGAGCTCACCGCGAACGGCGAGTACGTGGGCTCCACTCAGGAGCGCTTCGCGATCCGCGGCCGCGCCACCGGCAACCGCGCACCCTCCGAGGCCGCGCCCTTCGGCGGCGCGAACATCGAGGTCGTCGACACGCCTCGCTCGGTCCTGCGCCGCGTGAGCGTCAAGGCTCCCGACGACATGACGCCCTTTGCGATCGTGTCGGGCGACTACAACCCGATCCACACCTCCTACGCGGCCGCCAAGGTCGCCGGCATGGACGCGCCTCTGGTGCACGGGATGTGGCTGTCGGCCACCGCTCAGCACGCTGCCGAGGCCGTCGTCGCCGGTCAGGGCGGCGCTCAGATCGCCGGCTGGACGTACTACATGTACGGCACCGTCGACCTGAACGACGAGGTTGAGATCACCGTCGAGCGCGTGGGCCGCGTCGTCGGTGGCGGTCTGTCCCTCGAGGTCACCTGCCGCATCAACAAGCAGGTCGTCTCGCGTGCGTCGGCCTACACCTTCGCCCCGAAGGTCGCCTACGTCTACCCCGGCCAGGGCATCCAGAGCGCCGGCATGGGCCTGGACGAGCGCACCAAGTCCAAGGCTGTGGACGAGGTCTGGCGCCGCGCCGACGCGCACACCCGCTCCGCGATGGGCTTCTCCATCCTGGCGATCGTGCGCGACAACCCGACCGAGATCGTGGCCCGCGGCGTGACCTACCGTCACCCCGAAGGCGTCCTGAACCTCACCCAGTTCACGCAGGTCGCTCTCGCGACGCTCGCGATCGGCCAGACGGCCCGTATGCGTGAAGAGGGCGTCCTGGTTCCGGGTGCTGCCTTCGCCGGCCACTCGCTGGGCGAGTATGACGCTCTGGCGGCATACGCCGAGGTCTTCCCGCTCGAAATCGTCCTCGATCTGGTCTTCCAGCGCGGTTCCACGATGCACTCGCTCGTGCCCCGCGATGAGAACGGCCGTTCGAACTACCGCATGGGTGCCCTGCGCCCGAACCAGTTCGGCATTGACGATGCTCACGTCGTGGAGTACGTTGAGTCGATCGCTCAGGCATCGGGTGAGTTCCTCCAGATCGTCAACTTCAACCTGGCGGGCCAGCAGTACGCGGTCGCCGGTACGGTCGCGGGCCTGAAGGCCCTCGAGGAGGACGCCACCAAGCGCGCCGCCGAGCACGGTGGCAAGCGTCCCTTCATGTACGTTCCCGGCATCGACGTGCCCTTCCACTCCACTGTCCTGCGCAGCGGCGTGGCGGACTTCCGCACGAAGCTCGACGAGCGTATCCCCGCCGAGATCGACCCCGCGAAGCTCGTGGGCCGCTACATCCCCAACCTGGTGGCGCGTCCCTTCGAGCTCACCCGAGAGTTCGCCCAGTCCATCCTCGACGTGGTTCCCTCCGACACGGTGCGCGAGCTGCTCGAGACGGAAGGCGCGTGGGACGCAGCCCTGGCAAGCCCGGGTGTCCTGACCCGCACGCTGCTCATCGAGCTGCTGTGCTGGCAGTTCGCCTCCCCGGTGCGCTGGATCGAGACGCAGCGCGTGCTGCTCTCGACCGAAGAGGCTGCCCCCGGCGTTGCCGGCCTGGGCGTCGATCAGGTCATCGAGGTGGGCCTCGGTGCCGCCCCGACCCTGGCCAACCTGGCCTCCCGCACCCTGCTCGCCCCCGAGTTCGCTCTCTCTCGCGTCGACGTGTTCAACGTCCAGCGCGACGAGCCCCGCGTCTACGCGACCGACGTCGCCGTGATCGAGGATGAAGAGGACGAGGAGATCACCCCGGCAGCCCCCGCCGCCGAAGCGGCTCCCGCTCCCGCCCCGGCAGCCCCCGCCGCCGAGGCAGCACCGGCCCCCACCCCCGCGGCTCCCACCGGCGGCCCCTCGGGTGCCGACGTTGCGGATCTGCCCTTCACGGCGTCCTCCGCCATCGTCGCCCTGCTGGCCCTGTCCGCGAAGATTCGCATTGACGAGGTCGGAGCCACCGACACGACCGAGTCGCTGACCAACGGCGTATCCTCGCGTCGTAACCAGCTGCTCATGGACATGTCCTCCGAGCTGGGCCTGAACTCGATCGACGGCGCCGGTGAGGCCGACGTAGCCACGCTGTCCACCACGGTCGACAAGGCTGCCAAGGGCTACAAGCCCTTCGGTCCGGTCCTGTCCGAGGCCGTCAAGGAGCGCACGCGCAAGCTGTTCGGCGCCGCCGGCGTCAAGGCCGGTCACATCGCCGACCGCGTGACCGGCACGTGGCAGCTGGGACCCGGCTGGGCCCAGCACGTCACCGCCGAGATCGTCCTGGGCACCCGTGAGGGCGCCTCGACCCGCGACGGCGACCTGGCGACCCTGCCCCTGGATGCCCCGACGAATGCCGCCGGTGTCGATGCCCTCATCGACGCCGCTGTGGCCGCCGTCGCGGCCCGTGAGGGTATTGCAGTGTCCCTGCCCAGCGCCGGTGGCGCGTCCGGTGGCGGCGTCGTTGACTCCGCCGCGCTGGATGCCTACGCCGCGTCCGTGACGGGCGAGGACGGCGTCCTGGCCAAGACCGCTCGCACGATCCTGGCCGAGCTGGGTCTGAACGCCCCCGCCCCCACCGGCGAGGACTCCTCCGACGACGCGCGCGTCATCGACGCCGTCGCCGCCGAGCTGGGTTCGGGCTGGGTCGACCTGGTCGAGCCTCGCTTCGACGCCGCACGCGCCGTTCTCCTGGACGACCGCTGGGCCTCCGCCCGCGAGGACATCGCCCGCTACGTCGCCGAAGGCACGCTCGCCGAGGGTGCGTCCTTCGTGGGCACCGGCCGCGCGGTGGCCGAGCAGGCCTCGTACTGGGCGAACCGTCTGCGTGCTGAGGGCGATCACGATCGCGCCGCTCGCCTCGAGCAGATCGCGGCCGATGCGCTGTCCTCCTCCGAGGATCTGCCCTACGCGAACGACGTCGCCGTGGTCACCGGCATGACGCCCGCCTCCATCGGTGGCGCGGTCGTGGGCGGCCTGCTCGCCGGTGGCGCGACGGTCATCGCGACCTCCTCGTCGATCTCCGCCTCGCGCCTGGCTTTCGCCAAGGAGCTCTACCGCACGCACGCAGCGGGCGGCGCGAAGCTGTGGCTGGTTCCCGCGAACCTGGCCTCCTACCGCGACGTGGATGCACTCGTGGAGTGGATCGGCACCGAGCAGACCAAGTCCGTGGGTGCCGACGTGAAGGTGACCAAGGAAGCCCTGGTCCCGACGCTCTTCTACCCCTTCGCCGCTCCGCGTGTTTCCGGCACGCTGGCCGACGCGGGCCCGGCCTCTGAGAACCAGATGCGCCTGCTGCTGTGGAGCGTTGAGCGTTCCATCGCCGGCCTGTGCGCGATCGGTTCCGACACGCACGCTGATCACCGCCTGCACGTCGTGCTGCCCGGTTCCCCGAACCGCGGCATCTTCGGTGGCGACGGCGCGTACGCCGAGGCGAAGGCATCCTTCGACGCCATCGCGACCCGCTGGGCGGCCGAGCCGATCTGGGGTTCGCGCGTCTCGATCGCTCACCCGCGTATCGGCTGGGTGCGCGGCACCGGCCTCATGGGCGGCAACGACCCGATGGTCGCCGCCGTCGAGTCCGCAGGTGTTCGCACTTGGTCGACCGAGGAAATGGCCGAGCAGCTGCTGAACCTGTCGAGCGCCGAGGTCCGCGCCCAGGCGGCCACTGCCCCTGTGGACGCCGACCTGACCGGCGGCCTGGACTCCTCCATCGACCTGCGCGCCCTGCGCGCTCAGGCCGAGGCTGCCATCCCCGAACCCCCTGCCGAGGAGCCGGTCGCGACCGTCTCCGCACTGCCCTCGCCCTCGCAGGTCACCGTGCCGCACGTCGACCCCTCGCAGTGGGGCAACACCACCGCGTCGCTGGCCGACACGGTCGTCATCGTCGGTCACGGCGAGGTCGGCCCGTGGGGCAGCGCCCGTACCCGCGTTCAGGCCGAGCTCGGTATCCACACCGATGGTTCCGTCGAGCTCACCCCCGCGGGCGTGCTCGAGCTGGCGTGGATGACCGGACTGCTGACCTGGTCGGACACCCCCGTGGGCGGCTGGTACGACAAGGACGACCAGCTGGTCCCCGAGTCGGAGATCTTCGATCGCTACCGCGACGAGGTTGTGGCCCGCTCCGGCGTGCGCTTCTTCCACGACGATGGCCCGCTGCACGACGGCTACACGCCCGAGTCTGCGATGGTCTTCCTCGACCGCGACATCACGTTCACGGTTGAGGACGAGGCCGAGGCCCGCTCCTACGCCGAGGCTGACCCGCAGTTCACCGTCATTGAGCAGACCGCGTTCGGTGAGTGGCAGGTGACCCGCAAGTCCGGCGCCCAGGTGCGCGTGCCGCGTCGCGCGACCCTGAACCGCCGCATCGGCGGCCTGTTCCCGACGGACTTCGATCCGGCTCGCTGGGGAATCCCGGCCTCGATGCTGGATTCGATCGACCCGATCGCCGTGTGGAACCTGGTTTCCGCCGTCGACGCGTTCGTGTCCGCTGGCTTCAGCCCCGCCGAGCTGCTGCGCGTCGTCCACCCGACGACCGTGGCCTCCACACAGGGCACCGGCTTCGGTGGCATGCGTTCGATGCACAAGCTGTTCGTCGACCGCTTCCTGGGTGAGGATTACCCGCAGGACATCCTGCAGGAGACCCTGCCCAACGTCGTGGCTGCACACACCATGCAGTCCTACGTGGGCGGCTACGGCTCGATGATCAACCCGGTCGGCGCCTGCGCGACCGCCGCGGTCTCCATCGAGGAGGGCGTCGACAAGATCAAGGCCGGCAAGGCTGACTTCGTCGTGGCCGGCGCGATCGACGACATCCAGGTGGAGTCGATCGTGGGCTTCGGTGCGATGAACGCGACGGCGAACTCGAACGAGCTGCTCGCTCGCGGTATCTCCTCGCGCTTCGTCTCGCGCGCCAACGACCGCCGCCGCGGCGGCTTCGTCGAGGCGCAGGGCGGCGGCACCGTGCTGCTGACCCGCGCGTCGGTGGCGCTCGACATGAACCTGCCGGTCCTGGCTGTCGTGGCGCACGCGCAGACCTTCAGCGACGGCGCGCACACCTCGATCCCGGCTCCCGGCCTGGGTGCTCTCGCGGTAGCGCGCGGCGGACGCGACTCGGTCATCGCCCGCAACCTCGCGGAGCTGGGCGTGGGCATCGACGACGTGGCCTTCGTGTCCAAGCACGACACGTCGACGAACGCCAACGACCCGAACGAGTCGGATCTGCACACCCGCGTCGGTATGGCGCTGGGCCGCACGCCCGGTAACCCGCTGCTCGTCATCTCGCAGAAGACCCTCACGGGTCACGCGAAGGGCGGCGCCTGCGTGTTCCAGGTCGGTGGCATCATCGACGTGTTCCGCACGGGTCTGATCCCCGCGAACGTCGCGCTGGACTGCGTCGACGATGCGATGGAGAAGTACAGCCCGCTCGTGTGGCTGCGTTCCCCGCTCAACCTGTCTTCTCGTGGACCGGTGCGCGCGGCGTTCGCGACCTCGCTCGGCTTCGGCCACGTCTCCGGCTTCCTGGCGCTGGTCAACCCGGCTGCCTTCGAAGCCATCGTGGAGCGCGAGGCCGGACGCGAGCGCCTCGAGGCGTGGCGCGCCGCGTCGGATCGTCGCCTGCGTAACGGCCAGCGTCACATCGAGATGGGCATGCTGGGCCACGCCCCGCTGTTCACCTCGGTGGAGGGCCGTCGCCTGCCCGACGACCCGACCGCGGGCATCGCGGGTGACGCGCACGAGGTCGAGGCCGCGATCCTGCTGGATCCGAACGCTCGCCTCGGCGAGGACGGCTTCTACCACCTGCCGGAAGGCGAGTGAGCGATGCGCGGACTCGGCGTTGACCTGGTGTCCCTCCCTGAGTTTGCCGCTCAGGTGAGGGAGCCGGGCTCGGCCTTCCTGAATGGCGTTCTGACGCCCAGGGAGGCCCGCCGGGTCCGCGCGCGCGCTGCCGCTACCTCGGGTGCGCAGCCCGGTTCCGCTCGCTATGACGAGGCCGTGGCCCGTCACGCGGGCGGCCTATGGGCCGCGAAGGAAGCCTTCATCAAAGCCTGGTCGTGCGCCCTCTTCGGCTCCCCTCCCCGCATCGGAGCCGACGACGTGGACTGGCGCGAAATCGAGGTCATCCACGACGAGTGGAACCGCCCCGCTCTCGCTGTACACGGAGACGTCGCGGCCGCCTGCGAGGAGTCACTCGGAGCACCTTCCACGTGGAGAGCGCTCGTGTCCATCAGCCACGACGGGGAGTGCGCCATCGCGCAGGTCGCGATCGTGGACGCGTCCGTCTAGGCGGCATCGGGCGGCTCATCCGCGTCGCCATCAATAGGCTCGAACGCATCGTTTTTCGTCGCATCGGCGTGTCCATGGTCCACCGCCGAATAGTCGAAGCACGAACGCGTGCCCTGTCCTGGGTCCGAGGATTCATCCTCGGACCCAGCGTGTTCTTCCGGCGCAGCAAGGGGTGAGAGTTCGCCGCCTTCTACGCCAGTCGGCGCATCCAGCATCACCTCTTCAGGCTGTACGCCACCTTCATTGGGCGAAATGTTCGTTCCCGCATCCGGCGCAACCACGTGCGCGTGTCGATCGTCGCCCAGGTCGCCGTGGACACCGCCGCTCTGGGGCGCTTCCGCTATTCCCTGCCCCTGCCTCGTCGAATAGGGATCCCCCTGCATCCCGCCCGCCGGTTCTTCGGTCGTGTGCGTGCCGTTCTTCGTGAACTGGGAGGTTCCCCGCGCCAAATCGTGGCCGACCGAGGAGGCGCGGTAGACGATCGACGACCTGATCTGCCCATTGCCGTCAACCCAGCCGTTCGGGACCGGTCGGGCGACAACCACGACGGGGTCGCCCTTGCGGCAACTGCGGAACACGTTGGAGGCCAGGGTGTCCCATGTTTCCACCGTGTACCAGTAGGCACCGTCCTCCACGTAGGAGGCGTTACCCGTGCGCACGTCGCTGACAAAGCGCCACCTCGTGATCGCGAGCCGGAACGTCGTCACACAGACGTCGCCTTTCACGTGCTTCATCATCGGTTCTGATCCGATACGGCCCCTGAGGGTCGTCGATATATCCTGCATCGTTGCATCCTTTGTCCGTTCTGGCCGGCG
>CAUTGT010000042.1:0-7748 GCA_963537735.1 uncultured Actinomycetaceae bacterium
CGCGGGAACCTTCACCGCGACGAAGTCATCACGCAGGCGCACGTCACTCACCCTCGACGCGGATCGTGGAGGTCACTTCGCGCACCGCGTCGGACACGGACAGCGCACGGGCGACGGCGCGCAGGTCGGCCTCGCGAGCACGGTGGCTGGTCACGACGATGACGCACGCGCCGGGCACCTCGTCGTTACGCTGATGCACGGACTGAATGGAGACGCCGTGACGCGCAAAGATACCGGCGACGTCGGACAGGACGCCCAGGCGATCCTCGACCTGCAAACGGATCTGGTAGCGCGTCTGCGTCGAGCCGGGATCGAGGATCGGCAGGTGGGCGTAGACCGATTCACGCGGGGCGTGCCCACCAAAAGCGCGGTGATGCGCCGCAGCGACGAGGTCCGACAGGACCGCCGAGGCCGTGGGAGCGCCGCCCGCGCCCTGGCCGTAGAACATAAGGCGGCCCGCGGCCTCGCCCTCGACAAGGATCGCGTTGAAGGCGCCGTCGACGGAGGCGAGAGGGTGATCGGAGGGAACCTGGGCGGGGTGCACGCGCATGGCGACGCCCTCGCGGCCGTCCTCGCCGATGCGACGCTCGGCGATAGCGAGGAGCTTGATGGTGTGGCCGACGCGAGCAGCCTCCTCCATGTCCTCCTTGGTGATGCTGGAGATACCCTCGACCGCAACATCGTCGATGCCGACGCGCGTGTGGAAGGCCAGGGACGCCAGGATGGAGCACTTGGCCGCGGCGTCGAAACCCTCGACGTCTGCGGTCGGGTCGGCCTCGGCGAAACCGAGGTCCTGTGCCTGCTTGAGAGCCTCCTCGTAGCTCAGCCCCTTGGTGCTCATCGCGTCCAGGATGAAGTTCGTCGTGCCGTTGACGATGCCCATCACGGTCGTGATGCGGTCGCCGGCGAGGGACTCGCGCAGGCCGTAGACGACGGGCACGGCGCCCGCGACGGCGGCCTCGTAGTAGAGGTCGGCTCCATGGGAGGCGGCGGCCTCGTACAGCTCGGGGCCGTGCGCGGCCAGCAGGGCCTTGTTGCCCGTGACGACCGAGATGCCCTGGTTGAGGGCGCGCAGCACGAGGGTGCGCGCGGGCTCGATGCCGCCGATCAGCTCGACGACGAGGTCCATGTTGTCGATCGCCTCGGCCGGGTCGGTCGTCAGCAGCTCGCGGTCGATCGGAGCGTCACGCGGGGCATCCACATTGCGGACGAGGACGCGGCGCACCTCCATTTCAGCGCCCGAGCGAGCGGCGAAATCCTCGCGGCTGGACTGCAGGATGCGAATGACCTGGCTACCGACGGTTCCGGCTCCAAGAACGCCAACTCCGAGGACGGGACGGGGTGCAGACATAGGACTTTTTCTCCTTTGTGGGACGGGCACTGATACCAGTGTAGGCGGTCAAAGCCCCTCCCCTCTCTTAAGGACCTTGGTCCCACAATTTGACCGACAAAAACTTTGGGCCCATATCCTGAGACACAGAACATAGACTGTCGGTCGATATGGGTTGTGGAGACCCCCCAGACCGTAGGACAATGGGCCTAAGCGTTGGAATCCGACGCACATGGGAGTTTTGCTCCTGACATACCGTCCCCACAACGGGATACGGACATCCGAGAAGAGGAAGAATGACGACAGCAGACCAGAAGGCCTGGGAAGGTTTCGTAAAGGGTAACTGGTGCGATGAGGTCGACGTGCGTGACTTCATTCAGCTGAACTACACCCCCTACGAGGGCGACGCCTCGTTCCTGGCAGGGCCGACCGAGAAGACCCTGCGCGTGTGGAACACTCTCGAAGAGAAGTACCTCTCCGAAGAGCGCAAGAAGCGCATCCTCGACATCGACACGGACACCCCGGCCGACATCGACGCCTTCAAGCCGGGCTACATCTGCGAGGACGATGACGTGATCGTCGGCCTGCAGACCGACGCCCCCCTCAAGCGCGCGATGATGCCGAACGGCGGCTGGCGCATGGTCGAGACGGCCATCCACGAGGCCGGCATGGAGTACAACCCCGAGGTGAAGAAGATCTTCACCAAGTACCGCAAGACTCACAACGACGCGGTCTTCGACATCTACACGCCGCGTATTCGTGCTGCTCGTTCCTCCCACATCATCACCGGCCTGCCGGACGCCTACGGCCGTGGCCGCATCATCGGCGACTACCGCCGCGTGGCCCTCTACGGTGTTGACCACCTCATCGCTGAGAAGGAAAAGGACAAGGATCGCTACGTCAACGAGCCCTTCTCCGAGAACTGGGCGCGTTACCGCGAGGAGCACTCCGAGCAGATCAAGGCCCTCAAGAAGCTGAAGAACCTGGCTCAGTCCTACGGCTATGACATCTCCGGCCCGGCCACCAACGCTCACGAGGCCGTGCAGTGGACCTACTTCGGCTACCTGGCCTCCGTGAAGTCCCAGGACGGCGCCGCCATGTCGATCGGCCGCCTGTCCGGCTTCTTCGACATCTACTTCGAGCGCGATCTGAAGAACGGCACGCTGGATGAGTCCGGCGCCCAGGAGATCATCGACGCCCTCGTCATCAAGCTGCGCATCACCCGCTTCCTGCGCACCATCGCCTACGACCAGATCTTCTCGGGCGACCCCTACTGGGCCACCTGGTCGGACGCCGGCTTCGGCGACGACGGCCGTACGCTGGTCACCAAGACCTCGTTCCGTCTGCTCCAGACGCTGGTCAACCTCGGCCCGGCCCCCGAGCCGAACATCACCATCTTCTGGGACGAGAACCTGCCCCGCGGCTACAAGGAGTTCTGCGCCCTCATCTCGATCGACACCTCGTCGATCCAGTACGAGTCCGATCCGCAGATCCGCGCCCACTGGGGCGACGACGCCGCCATCGCTTGCTGCGTCTCCCCCATGAAGGTCGGCAAGCAGATGCAGTTCTTCGGCGCTCGCGTGAACGCCGCCAAGGCTCTGCTCTACGCCATCAACGGTGGCCGCGACGAGATGAGCGGCAAGCAGGTCATGGAAGGCTACGAGCCCGTCCAGGGTGACGGCCCGCTCGACTTCGATGACGTGTGGAAGCGCTACGAGGAGATGCTGGACTGGGTCGTTGGCACCTACGTCGAGGCCCTCAACATCATCCACTACTGCCACGATCGCTACGCCTACGAGTCCATCGAGATGGCGCTGCACGACGCCGAGATCATTCGCACCATGGGCTGCGGCATCGCCGGCCTGTCCATCGTTGCCGACTCTCTGGCAGCCATCAAGTACGCGAAGGTCTACCCGATCCGCGACGAGACCGGCCTGGTCGTCGACTACCGCACCGAGGGCGACTTCCCGACCTACGGCAACGACGATGACCGCGCCGACGACATCGCCGCGACCGTCGTCCACACCGTCATGGACAAGATCCGCGCGATCCCCATGTACCGCGACGCGGTCCCGACCCAGTCGGTCCTGACGATCACCTCGAACGTCGTCTACGGCAAGGCCACCGGTTCCTTCCCGTCGGGCCACCAGAAGGGCACGCCCTTCGCCCCCGGCGCGAACCCGGAGAACGGCATCGACACGCACGGCATGGTCGCCTCCATGCTGTCGGTCGGCAAGCTGGACTACAACGACGCGCTCGATGGCATCTCGCTGACGAACACGATCACCCCGCAGGGCCTGGGCCGCTCCAAGGAAGAGCAGATCCAGAACCTGGTCGGCATCCTCGACGCCGGCTTCGTTCCGGACGATTCCTGCGCCTACGACGGCACCGCGGGCTACTGATCCACCATCGGCGGGGATCGATGCGCAACCCGTGTTGATCCCCGCCACCCACCACTCGTGGGTGAGCCGCACTGCGACCCACCCAAGCCGGCACCGCCGGAGTCTCACAAAAGGAGAAATGTTATGGCAACCAAGACCTACGAAGAGCGCCTCGCCGACATGAAGGCCGCCCGCGAAGAGCGCGGCGACAAGGAAGGCCTCTACCACGCGAACATCAACGTTCTCGAGGAGTCCACGCTGAAGGACGCTATGGAGCACCCCGAGAAGTACCCGAACCTGACCGTTCGCGTTTCCGGCTACGCCGTTAACTTCGTCAAGCTCACCCGTGAGCAGCAGCTGGACGTTCTGTCCCGCACCTTCCACCACTCGGCCTGATAGCTGATTGGAGTGGGGCGTCGGGCAACGCTCGGCGCCCCACTACTATGTCTGCCCTCGTCGGCGCACACCGCTGACGATCCACGGCCTCATTCCCATCACGGCCACCGCGCCCACTCAACCGAGAAGAAGGATTCATGTCGCAGCCCCTCGCTCTCCCCACGTTCCGTGAGCAGGACTTCCAAGCTCCCCAATCCCGTACCGTCGGTGCTGGCGTCGAAGGACTCGAGGAGATCACGGACCTGGAGCGCTCCGAGCGCCTGCGCCGCATGCGTGAAGGCACGCTGGGTTCCATTCACTCCTGGGAGCTCGTCACCGCCGTTGACGGTCCCGGCACACGCATGACGGTCTTCCTCAACGGCTGCCCGCTGCGCTGCCTGTACTGTCACAACCCCGACACGTTCCTCATGAAGGACGGCGCTCCCGTGTCCGACACGGAGCTGCTGTCCCGCATCGCCCGCTACCGCCGTATTTTCCGCACGACGAAGGGCGGCATCACCCTGTCCGGCGGCGAGGTCCTCATGCAGCCCCAGTTCGCCAAGCGCATCCTCATGGGCGCCAAGGAGATGGGCGTGCACACCTGCATCGACACCTCCGGCTTCCTGGGCGCGAACTGCGACGACGAGATGCTCGATGCCATCGACCTGGTGCTCCTGGACGTCAAGAGCGGCAACGAGGAGACCTACAAGAAGGCGACGGGCCGTTCTCTGGCGCCCACGATCGAGTTCGGCGACCGCATCGCGGCTCGCGGCGGCGCCACCCGCATGTGGATCCGCTTCGTGCTGGTTCCGGGCCTAACCGACGATCCCGAGAACGTCCGCCAGGTCGGCGAGATCGTCTCGCGCTGGAAGGACGTCATCGATCGCGTTGAGGTCCTCCCCTTCCACCAGCTGGGCAAGGACAAGTGGCATTCGCTGGGCCTGGAGTACCACCTGGAGGACACGAAGGCCCCCACGCCCGAGGCCACCGAGGAGGTCCGCAACTACTTCCGTTCGCTGGGCTTCCTGGTCCACTGACGCAAACGTACCGGGACCCCGGAGGAAGCGGCTTAGGCTCGCTCCCCCGGGGTCCACGTGTGTCCGCGCCTTCCCCACCCGCGCTCGGCGATGGCCTGCTGGGCCTGCGCTGCGTAGGGCTCGGCGAGGCGGTCAACGTAGAGGGTGCCCTGCAGGTGGTCGTACTCGTGCTGGAAGATGCGCGCGAGCCATCCGCGGGCGCTGACCTCAAGGGCGTTGCCGTCCACGTCGTATCCACGTAGGACCGCGCCGAGCGCTCGGCGCAGGGGGTAGCCGTAGCCAGGTACGGACAGGCAGCCCTCGGACTCGCGAACCGCGTCGGGTTCGTCGGGCAGGATGGCTCCCACCCCCTTGGCGTCCCACACGAGGTCGAGCATGGGGTTGACGACGACGCCACTCAGGGCCGTGTTGAAGCCGCGCGCCGGCCCCTCGTCGAGCTGGAGGACGTCACGGTAGTAAGAATCGAAGGATCCGGCACCACCGTACCTCCACACGAACACCTGCGAGCCGACGCCCACCTGGGGCGCGGCGAGGCCGACGCCGGGCGCGGCGTGCATCGTCTCGATCATATCGGCGACGAGGTCGCGCAGCTCCGAATCAAAGTACTCGACGGGGGCCGCGGCCCGGTGCAGGACAGGCTCGCCCGTGATGCAGATCGGCAGGATGCTCATGCGTGATCTCCCGCGTGTGCGATGACTCCGACACCCGCCGCTTCAATCGCGCGCGGAGTGGTGGGGTCTAGGTCCTTGATGACACGGGCGGGGTTGCCGACAGCGATGCAGTTGGCGGGGATATCGCGCGTGACGACGGCACCCGCGCCAATGATCGAGTTCTCCCCAATCGTGACGCCCGGGCACACGACGACGGAGCCGCCCAGCCACACGTTGTCTTCGAGGGTGATCGGGGCGGCGGACTCCCATTTCGCTCGACGAGGCCCGGGCTCCCTCGGGTGGATCGCGGTGTAGAGCGAGCAGTTGGGGCCGATGAGCACGTCTGCCCCGATGACGACCGGGGCGACGTCGAGCACGGTCAGTCCATAGTTGACCCAGGAGCCATCGCCGATGAAGATGTTGTGCCCGTAGTCGACGCGCAGAGGCGGTCGAATGTCGACGTCCTGCCCCACCTGGCCAAGTACCTGGGCGAGCAGGTAGCGGGCGATGTCCGGGTCGGTGGGATGTGCCTGCTCGTAGAGGCTCAGGAGGCGAACCGCGCGCTTCGTGGATGCCGCGAGTTCATCGTTCGCAACGTAGTAGTCGCCGTCGCGCATGCGCTGCTCGGGGGTACGCTCGTCGTCGCGGAATCGGGGGTCGTCGAAATTCGTTCCCGGAGAGATGGTCATGCAACCAGGGTAGTCGAAGCCCTTTCGAGGCGGGGAGCGCGGCGCGCGTCCAGGTGACCGAGGAGGGCGTGCAGCTGGGAGATGTCGGCGGCGGGGTCCTCGGGATGCCACTGCACGCCAATGACGGGGGCGTCCAGTGATTCGATGGCCTCGATCGTGCCGTCGGGGGCCTGCGCACTGACCTGGAGGCCCTGCGCGAGGCGGGCGACGCGCTGGTGGTGCGCCGATGAGATGATCAGCTCGGAGTCGGTGAGGACGGGCGCGAGCGCGCGCTCGAGGTTCGTTCCCTCGGAGACGCGGACGCTGTGGCGGATGAAGCGGTGGTCGGACAGGATCCGGTTGTTCGTGTGGGTGCCGTGGGCACCCTCAATGTGCTGCTCGAGCGTGCCGCCGAGCGCCGTGTTGATGATCTGCATGCCGCGGCAAATTCCCAGGAGCGGGGTGCCCGTGCGCACGGCGTAGTCAACCAGGGCGATCTGTCCGCGGTCGGCGCGGTACCAGTGGCGTCCCTCGGCCTCGTAGCCCTGGGAGGCGCCGTACAGGCTGGGGTGGACGTCCTCGCCGCCCATAATGATGATCGCGTCGGCGTGCTGCGCGCGCAGGGTCGCGCCCTCGGCTCCGTCTTCCTGCGCGTATTCGCGGATGACGTTCCAGGTAGGCAGTGCGGCCTCAAGAAGACGATCCCACAGGCGCATGCAGATGTTGTTGTATGCCTCGTCCCCCGGGCGTGCCGGCAGGACGTTGGAAATCAACAACGTCGGCTTCGTGTGGTTCGTCATGGTCCCTATCATGTCAGCACTGGGAATCAAGCGCGCGGCACGTTCACGGGGTGGCCAATTGTGACAGCTTGTGTCCACCCTGCGTACGACATGAGAGTACCCCGCCCCCACGCACGACGAGGCCGGGGCGGATCCGCGCGTTCATGGCCCCTAGCCCCGGCCTCGTTCGTCGATGGTCAGTTCTTCTTCGCGAAGCGGTCCACGCGAGCGAGCAGCTCGGCCTTCTCATCGTCCGAGATCCACGCGATCTCGATCGAGTTGCGGGCAATGCGCTCCAGGTCCTCGCGGCCGAGGTCAAAACGCTCGGCGAGCGCCAGGTAGTTGTCCCCAATGTATCCGCCGAAGTAAGCGGGGTCGTCGGAGTTGATGCTGACCTTGACGCCCGCGGCGGTCAGCTCGACGATCTCCTTGCCCTTCATCTCCTCGGTGACGAAGGAGTTGGACAGGGGGCAAGAGGTCAGGCCGATGCCGTGGTCGCGCGCGTAAGCAACCAGCTCGGGGTCCTCG
>CAUTGT010000043.1:0-7639 GCA_963537735.1 uncultured Actinomycetaceae bacterium
CGCCACAACACACTTCAAGACGGAGGGCCTCACCCAAACGGGTGAGGCCCTCCGCGTTTCATGCTGCGCAGCTATTTTCAGGTTGACTGCGTAGGCACACCCGGAAAGCGCAGCGTTGCAATACGTGGGACTTGTGTCCTATGCGATAGCGATTGTCCTTGTCTCGATCACTCCGGCGAATTATAGTAGTTGACGTTTCAATAAACTTTCGAAAGGAAACGTTTTGGCTTCCGTTGCAATCGTCCTTGGTTCCGTTCGTCCCGGCCGCGCCGGCGAGCAGGTTGTTCGCTGGATCGAGGATCAGGCCCGTCAGGTTGAGGGTGTGCAGACCGTGTTCTTCGATCTGCGCGACTATAACCTCCCGCTGTTCGCCGAGGAGATGTCCCCGTCGATGAAGGCCCCCGAGCTGCCTGAGGCTGTTCGCCTCCGCGCCAACCTCGAGTCTAACGACGCCGTGCTGTTCGTGACCCCCGAGTACAACCACTCGGTCTCCGGCGTTCTCAAGAACGCTATCGACTACCTGCCCCCGGCCACCCTGAAGGACAAGGCTGTCGGCCTCGTCGGCTACTCCTGGCATGGCGCCGTCAAGCCGCTCGAGCACCTGCGCGAGATCGTTTCCGCCTTCGGTGCGGCCATTCGCGACCAGGAGGTCGGCATCAACCTCGGTTCTGACTTCCAGGACGGCATTTTCACGCCTTCCGAGGAGCTCAACGGCCAGATCCGTGGGCTGCTTGCTTCGCTCGCCTGAGAGGCGCTTCTGGCGCGTTCGCTGCCGTGCTCCGCAGATGCGGCTGCAAGGGGAACACATGGTCCCGTCACGCAGCTCTTCGTATAGGCCCGCATGGTAGGAATGCTCTGTGGATAAGGGTGTGGCCCGGCAGTTACCTGCCGGGCCACACCCTTACGCATTGGGGCCCGCAAAGCTCGTCAGATCCAGCTCTCCAACCACATGTGGGACCTCCAGAAGTCGTAGTCGACGACGTCCCCGCGCCACAGTGGCATGAAGTAGAGAGCGCAGCCGAGGATTGCGGCCGTTACAAGCCCAGCAAACACCCATCCGGTGATCTGAGTCTGGCGACTGGCCAGTGCGGGTTCGGATGATCCGTCAATCGTGGCCCATCCTGCGAGGAGGCCAATCATCCATGCGACGGCCAGGGCGACGAAAGGCGCAAGCGCGACGGTGTAGAACACAAAGATCGTCCGATGCGCATAAGCGAGCCACGGAACGTACAGAGCGATATAGCCGAGGGCGATGATGCCCACGCGCCAGTTCCGGTAGTAGAACGTGGCGATGATGACGAGCATGAGGGCGCCGATGCCGACCCACCACAGGAGGGGATTGCCCAGCGCTACGACGTCGCTCGCGCACTTGCCTGATCGGCAGCCCATCACGGCCTCGCCGTTGTTCCAGTAGAAGGAGGTCGCGCGCACCTGCGCGAGCCACGTGTACGGGCTGGACTGATACTTGTGGGGCGTGTTCAGTCCGTTGTGGAACGTCCACATCTCCTTGTGGTAGAGCCACAGGTCCGCCAGCTGTCCGGCGAATCCGGCAATTCCGGAGCGGCCGTGTCCGTGAGCAGCGGAGTGGGAGAACCATCCGAACCAGGAGGCCACGTACGTAAGAATCGCGGTCGGAACCATGAGGATGAACGCCCACCACACGTCGGCCAGGAGTGCCCCGCGGATCGGCGTCGGATGTCCCGCGCGCCAGCGGCATGTCACCTCGCGCAGTGCGACGAACAGTCCGAGGAAGGCGAGTACGTAAATGCCGGACCACTTGACGGAGCAGGCGAGGCCCGCACAGATGCCGGCCGCGAAGAGCCATGGGCGGTTTCCCGCATTGGGGCCGATCGCAAAGGGACGTCGGTCGCGCAGGGTGAGGTGTGCCCAGGCGGAGCGCCATCCCTGCCTCGGCTCGCCCAGTCCATCCCATTCGGCTAGCTTGGTCGAAAGCGCGGGCTGTGCCATGTGCTGATCCTTCACGACGCACAGGAATGCGGCCAGCGCAAACATGGCGAGGAATCCGTCGAGGATGGACGTACGGCTCATGACGATCGCCATGCCGTCCGTCGCCAGGAACAGGCCGGCGAGGGCAGTGATGGCGGGGGACTGGAAGAGATTCTGGGCGAGCCGGCAGAGAAGGAACACGGTGATGATGCCGCAGATGGCCGCCGCGATGCGCCAGCCCACCGGGTCTGCCTGGCCGAAGAACTTCATGCCCATCGCGATCAGCCACTTGCCTGTCGGCGGATGAACGGGATAGCCGCCCACAGCGGACAAGCCGGAGGTGTCGCCGTTGGCGAACGCGGTGTCGACGTCTTTCGCCCACGTTCCCTCGTATCCGAGGGCGAGGAGTGACCAGGCGTCCTTCACGTAGTAGGTCTCGTCGAAGATGAGCGTGCGGACGTTGTCCAGTCCGGGCAGTCGAATGAGGGCGGCGACGAGCGTCGCAATCGCTGTCGCTACCCATCCTGCGGCGGGCGTGGACAGTCGCTGCGCCCATCCGGCAACCGGGGGAGTAGACGAGGCCTCGGCGGGGTACGCGGGGTCCTCGTCGTCGGTCGTTGGCTCGTGCTCGAGAGGATCGGTGGCCTCGTTGTCGGCGGTCGGCTCCTGCTCGAGGAGGTCCGTGGTTTCGTCGTCGACTGTGTCGTTGTGTGTGTTCGCGGTATCCATCGCATCCGAGTCTAGCCGCCCTATCGTGCTAAAAGGAGTGCGGCGCACATCCGCTCTCGTACTTGGGGAGAATGTTCAGCTTGACCCTCTTGAGAATTGTTCTCTCTTCTGCCTATAATTTCGTGTACCCGAAAAATGCACAGGAGCAATGATGTTTTCCTCAACAACGCGCGGCGTGGCAGCCGCCGCTGGACTGGCCATGGCGACCGCCTCGCTGGCTGCGTGCGCGCCCTCCTCCTCGGCTCACGGCCTGAGTGTCGTCGCCACGACCACCCAGATCTGCGACTACGTCACCCAGATCGCCGCGAAATCCTCCGACATCTCCCTCGACAAGACCGACGCCGCGGGAAAGAACAGTCACGTGGGCGCCGCCCCTGACGGAGCTGCCCTCAGCATGAGCCTGACCTGCCTGCTCGCCCCCAATGCCTCCGCGCACGAGCATGAGATGACCCCGGCCCAGACCTCGGCGCTCGCGCAGGCCGACGTCATGGCGGTCTCCGGCGTCGACCTCGAGCACTTCCTCGACGACGCTATCGTTTCCTCCGGCTTCAAGGGGCGCATGGTCGTTACCTCGGGCGTCCTCACAGCAGCCGACGTCGACAACCCGGGCACCCCAGACCCCGAGGGCGCCTACACGATCGATCGTGGAAGCGAACGCGTGGACGTTGCTCCGTGGCCCTTCCCGCCCGAAGAAGCCGGCGAGGAGCCCGAATTCCGCTTCGATCCGCATGTGTGGACCTCGCCGAAGGGCACCCGCATCCAGGTCGCTAACCTCGGCGCGGGCCTCGCAGCCGCAGCGCCGGACGCCGCCTCGTCGATCAACGCGGCCACTGCCTCGTACCTGGAGGACATCGACGCCCTCGATAAGTGGACCGCCGAGGCCATTGCGACCGTGCCCGAGGGGCAGCGCGTGCTCTTTACCTCCCATGACGCCTTCGGCTACTTCTCGAGGGACTACGGTATCCGCTTCATCGGCGCCGCCCTGTCCGACTTCAACGAGCAGCAGGACGCCACCGCCGACCACATCGCGAAGGCCGTCGCGGCCGTCAAGGAATCCGGCGCGGTCGCGCTCTTCGCGGAAAACTCCAACAACTCTAAGTCCATCGAGGCGATCGCCCGCGCGGCCGGTGTGACCCCCGTCGTGGGTGAGGATGCCATGTACGGTGACTCCCTGGGCCCCGACGGCAGCGAAGGAGCCACGTACGTGGGCTCGATCGTCCACAACGTTCGTGCCGTGACGCAGGCGTGGGGCGGTACTGTGCCGCAGCTGCCCGAGCGCCTGAAGGACCAGTGATGGGCAGACTCGTCTCCTTTCACGACGCGGCGCTGGGGTATGGGAATACCCCGGCGCTGACCGGCCTGACCCTCGACGTGTTCGAGGGTCAGGCCCTCGCCCTTGTCGGCCCTAACGGCGGCGGCAAGACCACACTCATGCGTGGCATCGTCGGCGGCTGCCAGGTCCTCTCCGGGACCGTCGACGTGGACGTGGCCCGCATCGGCCTCGTGCCCCAGAGCGCCGACCTGGACCTCACCTTTCCCGTGAGCGCCGCCGAGGTCGTCACCATGGGACTTATCGCCGAGGCCGGGTGGGGAAAGCGCATCAACGCCGACATGCGCGCGCGGGTGAGCGCCGCCCTCGAGCGTGTGAACCTCTCCGACCGGGCCTCCCACCGCTTCGGGACGCTCAGCGGCGGGCAGCGCCAGCGAGTCCTCGTCGCCCGTGCCCTGGTCGCGCGCCCCGAGCTGGTCATGATGGACGAACCCTTCAACGGCCTGGACGCCCCCAGCCGCGACATCATCACGGGTCTCATCGCGGACCTGACAGCCGACGGCGTTGGCGTCGTCGTGTCCACGCACGACCTGTCTCTTGCGCGCGACGTGTGCACGCAGGCCTGCGTGCTGGCCTCCCGGCTCGTCGCCCTCGGTCCCGTCGATGAGGCCCTAGCGCCGAACGTCCTGGCGCGCGCCTACGGGGCGAGTGCCGACGAGGCGATTGCATCCCTGTCATGATCGCCCCCTACCTGCTGCGCCCGATCATCGTCCTCGGCTTGCTCGCGCTCGCGGTGGCCCCGGCCTCGGCGCTGGTGAACCTGCGCCGAGCGGAGTTCAGCGCTGAGACGATGGTCCACGGCGTCTTTCCCGGCATTGTCGTCGGCATGGCCCTCGGCGGGCGCGACACCATTATTCCTGGCGGCGCCGTGTGCGCGGCCCTCGTCGCCGCGGCCTTAACGGCCGCCTCGCGCAAGCCGCGGCACTCTGAGGCGACGACCGCGGTTCTGCTCACTGCCTTCTTCTCGCTGGGCATCGTGATCTCCCTGCGCATCGGGGACATGTCCGGGCAGCTCGAATCCCTCATGTTCGGCCGTCTCCTGGATATCACCCCGTCGCGCATGACGGTGAGTGCCCTGGCCCTCGTGGTCGCAGCCGCCCTGCTCGCCCTCACCTGGCGTGCGCAGGTCGCGGTGGCCTTCGATCGCGAGGCCGCGCGGGTGAGCGGCGTCCCGGTCACCTGGATCGACATTGCGTTCAACGCAGCGCTCGGCGCAATCGTGGTCGCGGCATCGACGGCGGTCGGTGTCCTCCTCGTCGTTGGATATCTCATCGTGCCCGGAGCCTTCGGTCGTCTCCTGGCCGCCGGGCCTCGCTCGATGGTGCTCCTGGCCGGCGCCTGCGCGCTCGTCGGAGGCTGGGCGGGCTTCGGCGTCTCCCTCCTGCGCGCGCCGCGCCCGCTCTCCCCGCAGGCGTGCGTCGCCATGGGGGTCCTCGTCTGCTTCGCGGCTGCCTGCGCCGTTCGCGAGATCCGCGCCCGACGCGTGCGCACGGTCACCGCTGGGCGTGAAACGTCGCGTGAAACGACCGTGAGTGCCGGGGGAGGGGATGCCTCGTGATCGCCAGCCTCCTCCTGTACCCGGCGCTGCACGTGACGATCATCGGGGCGCTGGGCGGCCTCGTCGGCGCCTTCGCGTACTTGGACAAGCGCGTTTTCTTCGCCGAATCCGTCACGCACGGGACGTTCCCCGGTGCGGTCCTCGGTGTCGTCATCGCCGCTGCCTTCGGCCTCGGGCACTCCGGCATGTCGGCGGCGCTCTACGTCGGCGCGTTCCTCGGGACTATCCCGCTCGTCGCCCTCATGCGCTGGCTCGCCACGATCCCCGGTATCTCCAGTCAGGGAGCCGCTGGCATCGTGCTGACCGCGGGTTTTGCCTCCGGGTACTTCCTGGCGACCTGGTTCAAGCCCCTGCCTCTCGCGGTGAATTCCTTCCTGACCGGCTCCGTCATGACGGTCTCGCCCGCCGATGTCGCATGGGCGGGTGGCGTGCTCGTGGCGGCGCTGCTTGTCGTGACGCTGGGTGGGCGCCAGCTGATTGCTCACTGTTTCGACCCGGCTAACCCAGCCGCCGCCTCGCGCGCCGGGCGTCACGAACTCGTCATCCTCGGCCTCATCCTCGCGTCGGTCACCGTGGCGATCCCCGCGGTCGGAACGATCCTGTCGATTGCGCTCATTGCCGCTCCGGCCGCTGCCCTCGCGCCTCTCGTGCGCAGCTCGCGCGCCTTCCTCATCGGCTGTCCGCTGCTGGGCGCGCTCCTGGGGATCTCCGGCCTCGCGATTGCCGTCCCCGCGCGGCTCAGCGCAGGCGGAACCATTGCACTCCTGTGCGCCGCGTGCGTCCTGGCCTCGCGCGTCCCCCAATGGTGGGCCGGTGCGAGCCGGACGCGCCGTGCGCGCGCAGGAAAGCAGTGAGACGATACGGGCATGGAAGCAGCGACCGACACGACCAACGCCCCCGAGGCTACCTCGACGTCCAAGGACGCTCGCGCGCAGGAGCCCTACCGCCAGGAGGCGGGGACCATCCTGCTGGCAGCCACCCCGATCGGGGATGTGCGTGACGCCTCGCCCCGCGTCGTCGCCGCTCTTGAAGGGGCGGATATCGTCGCCGCCGAGGATACGCGCCGCGCGCTCGCCCTGGCCTCGCGCCTGGGCATCAAGTTGGGTGGTCGCCTCGTCGCCCTGCACGACCACAACGAGGCCGAGAAGGCCTCGGGCATCGTCGAGGCGGCCAGGGGAGGGGCGCGCGTCGTCTTCGTCTCCGACGCGGGCATGCCCACCGTCTCCGACCCCGGCTTCCGCCTGGCGCGCGCTGCGATCGACGCGGGCGTTCCCCTGTCCGTCCTGCCCGGCCCCTCCGCGCCGCTCGTCGCTCTCGCCCTGTCCGGCCTGCCCTCCGACCGCTTCGCCTTCGAGGGATTCCTGCCGCGCAAGGACGGGGAGGCTACGCGCTACCTGGAAGGCCTGGCCACCGACCCGCACACGCTCATCTTCTTCGAGTCGCCCCGTCGCGCGGCCGCCACGCTGACGCGCATGGCCGAGGTCTTTGGCGCCGACCGCGCCGCCGCCCTGTGCCGCGAGCTCACGAAAGACTACGAGGAGGTGCGCCGCGGCACGCTCGGGCAGCTCGCGGCCGGCGCCGACGACGTCCTCGGAGAGGTGACGATCGTCGTCGCCGGATACGCGCACAGCTCACGCGCCGAAGATCACGTCGGTGCCGTCCTCGCGCTCGCGGCGGAAGGCATGCGCCTCAAGGACGCCGCAGCCGAGGTGGCCGCGGCGACGGGCGCGCGCAAGAACGACCTCTACAAGGCCGCCCTCGCCGCGCGCTAAGAACGAGGCCGGGGGAGCCTCAGACGATCTCGACGTGCTCCGACGTCATCCACTCGCGGGCCTGCGCGCCCAGCTCCTCGGTGACGGGCGCGGTCAGCTCGCGCAGGACACGCGTCTTGAAGTTCGTGCGGGCGGCGTCGACCGCCGTGCACGCGACGCAGTGCGACTCGGCGAGGCCCACGACGTCCACGTCCGTGATGCCGGCGTCGCGCAGGGCCTCCTCCAGCGTCTTCCCATCCTCGGTGGTTCCCTCGAAGCCCGAGTAGGCGGCCTTGTACTGGCCCTTCTTGATCGTCACGTCCG
>CAUTGT010000044.1:0-7581 GCA_963537735.1 uncultured Actinomycetaceae bacterium
TGCACTTCGGCCACGCTTACTCCTTCCCCGCCTCACGGGACGGTCATTAAAGGATTTGATGTACTTCCATCCTACGCTCCTGATCAGACGTCAGTGTGACGCGTCCACGTGTGAAAGCCCACGTGGGTGGCGTTAGACTGCAGGAATGAGCCAGGTGTCGAAGCAATCCAGTTCCGGGCAACAGCGCGAGGTTGCCCCGCTGGCGCACGACCACCCAGCGTCGGGGCACCGCGTGACGCTCGACGATATTGCACGCGCCGCCGGTACTTCGATCGCGACCGTGTCTCGCGCTCTTGCGGGATCTCCACGCGTCGCCGCCCCAACGCGCGAGAGAATCGAAAAGGTGGCCGAGCAGCTCGGCTACAGGACTAATATCGCAGCGTCACTCCTCGCTTCGACCCGGCCCCAGATCCTCGGCCTCGTCTGTTCCCTCAGTCAAGAACTGCATGTTCGCTACCGCGCTGAGGCCCTGCGATACGCCGAGGACCGAGGGTTTCGCGTCATCGTGGAATCAATCGACGCCTCCCGCGACGTTGATCGCGCGTGGGAGTCTGTTCTGCAACTGCGCGCTCAGGCCGTCATCGCTGTGGACTCAACGTGCATTTCGACGCGCTTCACAAACACCCCGACCGTCCTCATTGGTCAGCGTGCGCCCCGTCGTGACATCGATCTGGTGACGAGCGCCAACGAACGAGGCATGGGGCAGGCAATCGCTCTCCTCGTTCGACGTGGAAGTCGACGCATCGCTTTTCTTGAGGGGCCGGCGGGCCCGTCAGCACGGGCGCGTCAAGCGGCTTTCATTCAGGCGTGTCGGGCTCACGGTGTCGATGCGCTCCCCGTTGCGGGCGGGGACAACATCGATGCAGGTTTTCTCGCCGTCCGAGCAGGCCTTCCTGCCGGTGTCGATGCGCTCGTTTGCTACAACGATCAGTGTGCGCACGGAGCGATTCTCGCTCTCCTCGGTGACGGTCTCATACCCGGTCGCGACATGCTCGTTGTCGGATGTGACAACTCGGCGATTGCGTCGTCGCGTGCCCTCTCCCTCACGTCGATTGACCGCGCGCCTGCACGCGTCGCAAGCCTGGCCGTCGATCAGGCGATCGCGCGGGCGCTCGGAGATGACGACCGCCCCTCCCGTCGTCGCGTTGACACCGAACTCGTCGTACGGGCGAGCACGGGATAGCCGCGCGGAACGAGCACCGTGTGAGCCCGTTCCGCGCGACCATCCGCTCTTACTGGACTGAGGACATCAGACACTCAACGAGCGTGGCATGAACGTTGGGCGTGCCGAGGAGAATTGATCCCTTGTAGCGCACATCGAGCGGAGTTCCATCCAAGCGCGTCGCGAGCGCACCACACTCGGTGGCGATCAGTGTTGCCGCGGCGATATCCCAGGGTGAGACCCACATATGGACGAACGCTCCAGCCCGCCCAGCCGCGACCTCCACGCACTCGAGCGCTGCAGAGCCGTAGCGCCGATGGCCTCGGCTGTCCTGAAGCGCGCGGGCAAGCCTCGGCAGGGCGAGAATCTCTTTGATGTCGGTGATGATGATGGAGTCGTGATACGTCGGCGCATCCGTTGCCTGCGCCAGCGGGAGCCCATCGACCCACGCTCCTTGGCCTCGGATGGCGTGGTAGATACGGCCGGCGACAACGTCCGCGACCACGCCAAGGACGGGAATTCCGTCCTGGCACAGGGCCAGAGACACCGCATAATCGCGGTGAGTTTCGACGTAGTTCATCGTGCCGTCGATCGGGTCGAGCACCCAGACGAGCCCGGCGAAAGAGTCGATGGCGTGCCCCTCCTCCCCCAGCAGCGGCAAACCCGTTGTCGTGTGGAGGTGGGAGGCGATATCCTCTTCGATCGCTTTGTCGACTGCGGTCACAAGATCGTTGCGATTTGCTTTCGTGTGAACGTCAAGCTCGACGGGTGGTTGAAGGGCGATGCTCATCCCCCTGCGAACAGCCTCGAGAGCTGCGTTGAGCAGGTGCTCCATATCGATGGTCATACTCACGACTGCTCCTTCGTTTCGCTGAACTCACGATCCGCGCGCAGGTTTCGCTCTTCGAAGAACGCGACCATGATGAGGCATGCGAGACCGACTCCGGCGGATACAAAGAGGACGGTGAATGTTGACGACCAGCCATGGAGGTGCCATCCGAGAATGGTCACACCGTCCTTGGTTGGGTCGGCGATACGTCCGAGAAGAACCTTTGCCATGGAATCACCGAAGACGTATCCGAAGGCGCGGGGAACA
Source organism: uncultured Actinomycetaceae bacterium (assembly GCA_963537735.1). Taxonomy (GTDB): domain Bacteria; phylum Actinomycetota; class Actinomycetes; order Actinomycetales; family Actinomycetaceae; genus Pauljensenia. The sequence goes on from CAUTGT010000044.1 coordinate 2,259, forward strand.
GCGTTAACGACGACGGTCGCGGTCTTGGGTGCGAAGCCGATGACGCAGATCCCGATCAGGGTAACAGGGCCGAAGATGAGGAAGCCGATCATGAAGAGTGCGCCGTAGACGACGGGAGCCGTCGTTGCGTGTGCGTATACAAAGAGCGGGATGGCAACCGCTCCCATGCCGATAGCTGCGCTCAGAGCACGTCGGCCGCCCATCTTGTCAGAGAAGTATCCCCACAGCAGAGAACCGGCGAGACCACCGAGTTCCAGTGCAATGGTCGTGTTCACGGCGAGGTAGTCGGAGAAGCCGAGTTCCTGACGCGTGTACAGGACGTTCCAGTTGTCGATACCGATACGCACGCAGTAAGCAGCGACGTTGGCGATGCAGAGGAACCAGACGGCCGGATTCTTCACGACGTAGTCGAGCAGAATGCGTCCCTTGGAAACGGAACTGGTGACTGCGTCGGCCTTCGACTCGGGCTCACCGAAGATTGCCTCGGGTGTGCTCCAGCCGAGCTCCTTCGGGTCGTCCTTGCCGAAGAACCAGCCCCAAATGCCGATGGGTATACAGATGACCGCAGGGACGATGAACATACCGATAACGGATCCGTTGAACAGAGTGTTCGCGCCCCACAGGGCGAGAACACCTGCAACCATCGCGCCGATGTTGTGCGAAGCGTTCCACCAGCCGATGAAGCGACCGCGAAGAGCGCGTGGAGTCCACCGGTTCATCGTCGAGTTGCAGCAGGGCCCGCCTGGGGCCTGGAAAAGGCCGTTCAGCGACCACAGGAGAATCATCCAGCCGTACGGGCTATGGAACCATGCGAGCACGAGACCGATCAGTATCGAGGTGACGCCCGAAGCGAGCAGCAGGGCTGAGATGACCTTCTTGGTGTTCTTGCCGTCGATGAAGAAGCCGAGGATAAGTCCACCGAAGCCATAGGTCAGCGAAAAAGCGAAGCCGATGGTGCCGAGCTGTGTCGTTGTGAGGCCGACCTGTTCAACGAGAAATGGCTGCGCTGACTTGAAGTTCGTGCGCAGCAGGTAGAAGCCGCCATACACGATGACGAGCACGGCGTACGTCTTGAGGAACTCCATGAGCCACTTTTTGCGTTGCTGCTCAAGCGTCAGGGACGTGGGTGGGGACGTACGGATATCGAAAATGCGGGATAGATGCGTCATTGCTGTCTCTCCAGTGTTGTCGGTGTACGCCGGCGATAATGGCGACGGTGCCATTGGCGTAACAACAACAGAATACAAACGCTTACATTCAGTGTCAAGCCTCACTTACCCGCGGTAATAGTACGTCATCAACATGTGTCTAACGGTGCCATGCGCAGGTGTCCGCTCACCACTGAGAGCGATGGGTAGCGTCCAATACTCATTCGACTTGGCATCATCGTGAGCTCAGTGCCGTGTAATGGTGCACGGTACCCGGTAGGGGTATGGACCGATACCCCTACCGGGTACCGCGTCTTCTCTGGCAATACGTGGTCCTGTTGGTAGTGCAATGAAAGGGGCAAACCCGGTAAAATTCAATCGGTGCTGACAGCGCCGTGGAGACATCACTATAGAAAGGCCACACTATGACGATCGAACAGCTTCCCCACCCCGAGGTCCATGGTGGCGGCTGTGGCTGCGGCGAACACGACGTTGCCGTGCCGACCATTGACGCGACCGCTATCCCCCACCGTCTGCGCCATGCGGCTGTGCTCGGTGCCGCCCAGTCGATGAACGCCGGGGAGTCCTTCATCATCCGCGCTCCGCACCTGCCTCGCCCGCTGCTCGCGCAGATCGCACAGCTGCCCGGCGAGTGGACCTTTGAGGTCACCGTCGACGGCCCCGAGTTCTGGGATGTGCGAACGACTCGCCTGTCTCTGTAACAAAACCTCATGACATGGTGAAGGCCGACTCTCAAGCGAGAGTCGGCCTTCACCATCAGTATGAAGCGATCGCTCAGTACTCCTCGAGGAGTTCGTCGAGCTCGTCTTCGACGCTGCCACCATCCAGCGGCTTAGCTCCGGCGGGAAGAGCGCGGGCGGGTGCTTCCTGCGCGGGCAGCGCGTTGTCGGAGGAAGGCTCCGCCTCATCGGAAGTGCGGACGTCCTCCTCCTCGGAGCTGCGACGCGACCACGCGGGGGACGACAGATCCTTGCGGATCGCGTCGAGGACAGCGTTGACGAACGAGGGTGACGTGTCGGTCGAGATCGATCGAACGATCGAAATGGCCTCGTCGATGACGATGATCGGCGACACCTCGTCGTTTTCGAGCATCTCCCACACCGCCACGCGCATGACCGCGAGGTCGACGGCGGCAATGCGATCCAGTCCGGGCACACGAGCGTGCGCCGAGATCAACGAGTCGATGCGGCGCAGATTGTCCGCAACGCCGGCGATGATCTGGACCGAAAACTCCGGGAGCGGAGTCTGAGCCGCGGTGATGACGCGGCGCTCGCGCAGGAGGTCGCGCAGCACGTCGGGGTTGGACCCCATGCCGCGCTGGTCGGCCTCGTAAACGACGTCGGCCGCGCGCTTGCGGGCCTTGGTGCGCGAGGTGAAGCGGTGCTGCTTCGACATTACTCGGTCACGCGACCCGAGTACGAGCCGTCGCGGGTGTCAACCTTGACGCGGGTGCCTTCCTCCATGAAGAGGGGAACCTGGATCTCGTAGCCGGTCTCGAGGGTCGCGGGCTTGGTGCCGGCGGAGGAACGGTCGCCCTGCAGGCCGGGCTCCGTGTGCGTGATGGTCAGAACGACGGTGGCGGGCAGCTCAACGAACAGGACGGTGCCATCGTGCTGGGAAACGATAACGTTCTGGTTTTCCACCATGAAGTTGCGGGCGTCGCCCACGGTCTCGGCGGGAACGTTGATCTGCTCGTAGGTGGACTGATCCATGAAGACGTAGTCGGTGCCGTCCTGGTACAGGTACGTCATGTCGCGACGGTCGACGGTCGCGGTCTCGATCTTCAGTCCCGCGTTGAAGGTCTTGTCGACGGTCTTGCCGGACAGAACGTTCTTGATCTTGGTGCGCACGAAGGCCGGGCCCTTGCCGGGCTTCACGTGCTGGAATTCGACAACCTGCCAGAGCTGGCCGTCGATGACCATAACCAGGCCGTTCTTCAGATCATTGGTCGTTGCCACAGGGGTACCTCACTTGAGAAGGAATCAGTAATCAGGGGTCAGTTTACACGCGCGTGCCACCAAATCCGCGACTTCTTGCGGGGTGAGCGCACTCGTATCGACTGTTGTGTCGGCCACGGAGGCATACACCTCGCGCGCTTGTTTCATCAGCTGGGTCAGCACGGCGCGGGGTGCGCCGAGGCCGACCGAGCGCGGAGCACCGAGTCCTTCTCGGCGTGATACCGCGGAAAGGTCGGCGCTCAGCTCGATGACGAACGCGCCGTTTGCACGCGTGCGCCCGATCGACGAGGCAGTGGCGGGGTCGAGCGGCTGAGAGGCGCCGAGCGTGACAATGCCCTCGTCGAGGCTCAGGAGGCGCTCGGCTTCTTCGCGTGCTGTGGCGGCCAGGCGAGGATCACGTCCGACCACGAGGGTGCGCATGGGTGCGCCGAGGCGCGCTTCGACGGCCTCGTCGACTTCGTAGAGGGGAAGTTCGTAGCGACGAGAAAGCTCACGCCCAACGGTGGTTTTGCCGGAGCCCGTGACTCCGATCAAGACGATGAGGCTCATGCGCGAATGCCAATCTGCGAGGCGGGAGCCGCCAGCTCCTGCGGATCGACGGACACCGTCCCCGGGTTCGCGATGCCGTCGAGAAGGACGAAACGAAGGACTCCGCGCCGCACCTTCTTGTCGGAGAGCATGATGCGCGCGAGCTCGTCGAGGGTGCTTCCCTCATAGCGGATCGGCAACCCGACGCGTGAGAAAAGCTGGTCGTGGCGAGCAACATCGTCGGCGCTGAGTAGCCCCCTAGCCTGGGCCACACGCGCGGCGAAACAACAGCCGACGGCCACCGCATCGCCGTGGCGCCAGGTGTAGTCGTTCGCGCGCTCGATCGCGTGCGCGAGCGTGTGTCCGTAGTTAAGGATTTCGCGCAGACCACCCTCCATCAGGTCGGCCGACACGACTCGGGCCTTCACGCCAATCGCGCGGGTGGTGATCTCCGCGAGCTGCGGGCTGTTCGATCGCAGAAGCACGCTCGGTTCCGTCTCTTCGACGATGCGCAGGATCTCCGGGTCGGCGATGAACCCGCACTTAATGACCTCGGCGGCACCGGCGGCCAGATCGGGCGTCGGGAGGCTCTCGAGGAGATCCATATCGGCAACGACGGAGGCTGCCGGGTAGAACGAACCGACAAGGTTCTTGCCGACGGACGTGTTGATTCCCGTCTTGCCCCCAACGGCCGCGTCGACCATGGCGAGGAGCGTCGTCGGAACGTTGATGAGGGTGATACCCCGTAGCCATGTGGCGGCGACGAAACCCGCCATGTCGGTGGTTGCTCCGCCACCCATGGCGACAATGGCGTCTTTACGCCCGAGCTGGAGGCGCCCGCACTCGTCCCACAGGGAGGCCACCACCTCGATGGACTTTCCGGCCTCGGCATCGGGATGATCGACAGTCGACGCGTCGATGCCCTGCTCACGCAGGAACTGTGCCAGAGCCTCAGCACGGCTCGCGAGAGGCCGCGCGTGAATAATGAGCACCTTGGTCGCGGCTTCATCGAGGGCCTCACGAATGGGTTCGAAGCCAAGCCCGTGTCCGACCGTGATAGTTGAGGGGTGTTCTCCGGTGACGCGGATAATCGTGCTCATGAGTGCTCCAACTGCTGGGCGATGGCGGTGACGACGTCGTCGACGGGACCGGGTCCTGACTCGACGACGATGGTGGCGACGGAACGGTAGTGAGGTTCGCGCTCGGTGCGCAGGCGCGCAAGCGTCCCGGAAGGGTCCTCGGCCAGCAGCGGCCGATGCGTCTTCGAGGCGGTGCGACGAACGAGCTCCTCGTGGGGAGCGTCGATGTAGACGACCGTGTGCCCAGACAGGAGCTCCCGAACGGCGGGCGTCGCGGCCGCTCCCCCGCCCAGGGACACGACGGCATCGTGCGTGAGCGCATCGGCGACCGCTTCGGTCTCCATCACACGAAAAGCCGCTTCTCCATCGGTGGCGAAGATGTCAGCGATCGGACGGCCTTCGCGCTCAACGACGAGGGCGTCTGTATCGATGTGGTCAACGCACAACCGCTCGGCGAGCAGACGCCCAACCTTGGACTTGCCCGCACCTGGCAGACCCACGAGGACGACGGGGCACTGAGCACTCATGCGCGCTCGCCCACCACCGCGAGGTACGCCTCGAGATTCCTGCGCATCTCGCCAACCGACCG
>CAUTGT010000045.1:0-7578 GCA_963537735.1 uncultured Actinomycetaceae bacterium
ACGACGCGATTCATCTCGTGCCTCGCGCTTGCGTGCACGCGCACCGGACTTCTCCGCCTGACCCAACTGGTCGCGCAGTGCCAGGTACTCGCGGACATCTCCGTGCGAACACGACAGGTCCTCGGCGGTTGCGTCGCGCTGTGCCTCCAGGTCGGTCAGTCGCGACGCGAGTGCGACGACAGCGGAATCGGCCTGATACTGCGCAAAAGAAGACTCCAGCACCCTGCGCGTCTGGGCGCGGGTCGAGCGTGCGAGCAGGTTGACGACCATGTTGTACGTCGGAGTGAACGCGGACATCAACGGGTAGGTGCGCTTCGAAGCGAGGGCGGCGACCTCTTCGGGTGCCACTCCCCCACGATGCGAGACGACCGCGTGCCCTTCGGTGTCGATTCCGCGGCGCCCCGCGCGTCCCGAGAGCTGCGTGTACTCGCCGGCGGACAAAGAGACGTGCGCCGAGCCATTCCACTTCGTCAGTGATTCAATGACGACCGTGCGCGCGGGCATATTGATACCGAGCGCGAGCGTCTCGGTCGCGTACACCATCTTGACGAGGCCGCGCGAAAACAGGTGTTCGACGCTCTCCTTCATGAGGGGCAGCATGCCCGCGTGGTGCGCGGCGATGCCGCGCATGAGGCCGCGTTTCCACGCCTCGGCGCCGAGGACGATGGCGTCTTCGGGAGGAAGAAGTGCGATGACCTCATCCACGTAGCTTTCGATCTCGGCGGCCTGCGAGCGGGTCGTCAGCGTGATGCGCGTGGAGAGGACCTGGCGCACTGCATCCTCGCATCCTGCCCGAGAGAAAATGAAGGTGATGGCGGGCAGCAGGCGCGCGCGATCGAGCGAAATCAGGGTCGAGGGACGCGATTCACGCCGAACGTGGACCTCGCGGTTCCACGAGCGAGAGCCACGCCCGCCGCGCATCCCGGAGTCCCGCGTCGCGGCCACGAGCTCGGGATTGAGCTTTCCCTTTCCGGTCGGCGCGTACAGGTCAAAAATGTCCTCGCCGACGATCATGTGCTGGTAGAGCGGGACCGGGCGCTTTTCGGACACGATGATCTCGCAGGTGGAGCGCACTTCCCGGATCCACGCGCCGAATTCTTCGGCGTTCGACACCGTGGCCGACAGCGCGATGATCGCGACGTGTGCGGGCAGGTGAATGATCACTTCCTCCCACACCGGGCCGCGCATCTTATCTGCGAGGTAGTGGACCTCATCGAGGATGACGACGCCCAGATCGCGCAGGGGTGCGCCCGCGTAGATCATGTTGCGCAGGACTTCTGTCGTCATGACGACGACCGGGGCACCGGAGTTCACCGACGTGTCTCCGGTCGCCAAGCCGACGTTGTCAGCGCCGTACAGGTCGCACAGCTCCAGGTATTTCTGGTTGGAGAGCGCCTTGATTGGCGTCGTGTAGAACGCACGCATTCCCTGCTCGAGGGCGACGTAAGCGCCAAACTGGCCGACGATCGTCTTTCCAGCACCTGTGGGTGCCGCAACGAGGACGGAGTTGCCCGCCTCGACGGCATCGAGTGCCTGGATCTGGAACGGGTCCGGGGTGAAGCTCAGTGTGGACACCCAGCGTGCGCGCAGGGACGAGGCGGCCTGCGCTTCGGCCTTGTACGCGGCGTAGCGCTGGGCTGCGCTGCCCATGCCGAGGCCGACTTCTTCCTCGTGGGGCGCGACGTGCTCAGCGTCCCTGGTGCGGTGTCGACGTCGTTTGGGGCTCACGATGCATCCTCTCGGGTCCAGATCGACAAAACTGAGCGCGCACGCCGTGCGGCGTCGTCGCGCAGATCCGGCGTTACTGCGCGCAGGTGCGGGGCGACGTCAATGAGGAGGCTCAGGCCCCACTGTTCGTTCCAGACGGGCAGGGTGATGCGTGCGCCCCCGCCGTCAAGCTCGGCGACGATATGACCGTCGTATTCGTCGGCAATCCAACGAGCATCGCGATCGACGTCGAGTGTCCAGGTGGGTGCATCATGGCGTACGCGGCGCGGCTCCTCAACGCGTGGCCCCTCTCCGCGCACATCGCTGATCGACGCGACCGCGAAGCTGCGCGCTTCCCCCGCGCGAGCGCACCAGCCGCGCAGGAGCCAGCCGCTTGCGCTCGCCTCGAGCGACCACGGATCGACGATGCGGCGCGTGCGAACGCCCGAAGCGGACACATAGGTGAAAGACACTCGTTCCTCGCGCAGGAGGGCATCTCGCAGCGTCTCAAGGCTCGCGCTCGACGAGGCTAGAGACGGAATCGCTTCCACGTGCTGTTCGGCGTCAGCCTCTTTCAAGCCACCGAGCGCACAGACGACGAGGGCTGCGTGCGGAACATGAGCGGACAGCTCCTTGCCGAGCAACGGAGTCATCGCAGACAGGCCAATGAGAAGAGCCTGCGCCTCAAGCGTTGACAGGCGCAGCGGTGCCGAGGCACCCAGCGTTGAGCGCAGTGACACGCGCTGTTCCTGCTCGTAGAGCTCCCAATCGAGCTCGAAAGACGCACCGGGCAGTGAATCCCCGACGGACGCGAGATACTCGATGTCACGACGCACCTGTCGGCGAGTACGCCGGAAATGCGCAGCGATCTCATCGACGGTCGCGCCGGGATGATCACTCATCCACGCCACCATTGATGCAAGCCGAACAACGGCCAGCTGAACGTTCTCAGGCATCGTGCTCACCCCACGTGGCAGCAGTACGTAGGCGCGTCAGCATCGCGTCTCGCAGCAGCTCGGGTGCGACGACAACCGCATCGGCAGCCATAGGAAGAAGACGGCCGATCCACGTTCCTATCTCTGCTCCTTCGAGCGCGATGCGCTCCCAGCCGTGCCGAGGCGAAGCGTGCTCCTCAGACGATACCCCGGCCTCGTAACCGTGGAGAAGCGTGCGTGCAGCGGAGTCCGCGCGCACGTGGACAACGGGAGAAACGAACGATGACACGCGTGGGAAAACCGCCCCCTCGGGCGGAAGCGAAGCATCGCCCGGCTCTCCGATGAAGGAAATCTGCGATCGTATGCGCGACACACGGAAGGTGCGTTCGCCCCCTCGGTCAAGATCCCAACCCCACAAGTACAGGGCACGCCCCTGCACCGACAAAGCCCACGGCTCGACGGAACGCTCCGTAAGCTCGCGCGAGCCCGGGTATTCAAAACACACCACGCGCCGCTCGCGAATGGCCTGCGACAACACGGTGGCTGCCCCGATGCCGGTGAGACCCAGACGAATCGTGGGAGCACAAACGTCGTCGGAGGAAGCTGCGGCTGCCTTCGCGTCGATAGCGTCGGCGAAAAACTCACTGCTATCCCACGCGCGTGCAGCCAGCGAGATCAGTGCACGGTCGGAACTGGTCACCTCGATGCCGGGCGCAAAAGAATCCCACGCGATGCTGTAGCGCTCCCCCGAGTGAATCGTCATGTGGGCGCCCGCATCACGCAGCGCGTCTTTGTCGCGCTGGAACTGCGTTTCAAAGGCATCATCTGCGAGCCCCTGATATCCGGGCAGGGCACGCAATTGCGCCTTCGTGCGCCCTGGACGCGCGCCCAGGAGCTCCACGAAAAGCTCGAGGACGCGCACGTTAGCGTTGACGGCGGTACTCACCCGCCTACCCTACGTGAAACGCGCGTGTCCCGAGCGTACGGCGCACCGTTTAGGACTGAGGCGATGCGCTGTCGTTGGCGCCCACGTAGTCGTTGCTCATGATGGCGTTCGGATCGACCTCTCCTTCAAGGACGCCGATCGAGTTCAGGAACGACACCATCGACGACCACGTGACGAGATCCTGCACTCCGTCAGCGTGCGCGTCATCCCCGAGCCACAGCGGAACGGTCGCTGCGAGCACCGCGTTCGCTGCGGCCAGCGAGGTCTCGTCAGTGAGCGTCGTGTCCCACTTCGCGGTCGCGTCGATGGCGATCTGAGGATCGGCAGCGATCGTGTTCATCGCCTCGGTGGTCGCAGACACGACCGCGCGCGCCACATCAGGGTGGGCCTGCGCCCACTCGCGCGTCGTAATAATCGAGGCCGCCACCAGCGGAGTTGATGGGCCATCGAGCGGGATCTCCCGGATGTCGATGCCCGCCAGCTTCATCTGGACCGCGTCGTTGTTGGTAAAGCCAACGACTGCGTCCACCTGTCCGGCCACGAGGGCTGCCTGCTGCGTGTAGCCGATCGACGAAATGGTGACGTCGGAGGCCTGCAGTCCACCGGCCTTGATAGCCGCGAGAGTGGCGTAGTAGCTGGAACCGTACTGACCGGGGATGCCGATGTTCTTTCCAGCGAGGTCAGCAAGGCTTGTGATTGAGGACGAGGCCGGGACGATGACGCTCCCCGGGTAGGTCGCGTAATACTGGCCAATCGACACGAGGTCCAAGCCCTGAGAGGCGGCAACTGCAGCTTCGTCGCCGGAGGCGATGACCACGTCCTCCTGGCCGGCCAGAAGCGCCGTGAACAGTCCCTCGTCCGAGCCGTGATGGCGAACGGTGGGCGTGACCCCGGCGTCGTTGTACAGCCCCTGAGAATCGGCGACGTACACGGGCGCGAACTGAACGTTTGGGATGTAGGTCAGCCCGATCGTCACATCCGAGGCACCCCGCGAGGACGTGCCTGACTGCGTCGCGCTGGAACCGACTGTGCAAGCGCCCAGTGCCAGCGAAGCGCTGGCGGCGATAACGGTCACACGGACGATAGTGGAAAGCTTCAAGGGATGTCTCCTTCACTGCGTGATGGCGTAGCGCTTCGACCGCTCAATTCGGTACACGATGACGTACAGGATCGTCGCCATCACGCACAAAATCGCGATGATGACGAACATGCCGGCGGTGTCCACGTTGCTTCTCATTTGAGTGAGTACCTGCCCGAGCCCGGACCCTCCCATGACCATCTCCCCCACGACTGCGCCCGTGACAGACAAAGCAAACCCATTGCGCAGACCACCAAGAATGGCGGGAGCAGCGAGAGGGAGCTCCATATGTGCGGCCATCGTCCAGCCCGTCGCACCGTCGAGTGCTGCGGCCTCGAGCAGCTCGCTATCGATATGCCGCAAACCGATAACCGCGGACACAAGGATCGGGAAGAACACCATCAGCGCGCACAGCACGATGACCGGTGTGATGCCGTACCCGACCCACAGCACGAGAATGGGGGCAATTGCGATGGCGGGCAACGCTTGGGTTGCTCCAAGGAAGGGTTCCACCGCCGCGGCCAACAGCCGCGAGCGGTAGATCGCGTACGCTAACGGCAGCGCAACGACCGTTCCGAGCGCGCACCCTGCAATGGCCTCGCCTCCCGTCACCGCAATCTGGCGCCAGGTCGTGGGCCGCTGGAGCAGCGCCACGCCTTTTCGGGCAACAGCAAGCGGATCGGGTAGACGCCAGGCTTCGATGCCGGTCAGCGAGGTCGTCAGCCACCATCCCGCCAGCACAAGGGCGAGAAAGATGATCGGTGCCGCGACGGTGAGGGCACCGCGGGGCTTGTTCCGAATTGCCACGACTTACTTTCCGACACCGGGGGTACGCGCAGCACAGCAGACGCACGGATGCGCCTCATGCACTCCTCCCATCCGGACTTTAACCGTCGGTGCCGGAATTTCACCGGCTCAACCGCCCTCGTTCTGTGAGGGCGGGTCGCGGACTATCACCGCCGGTTCGGACTTTCACCGACCCCGGAGTACTCGTGTGCCATTGTGCCACCGACGGGCGCAGTGCGCGAGGCGTATCCGCTATGAAAGAAAAGGGCGGCCAGACGGGATCTCGTCCCGTCCGGCCGCCAGAAAACTTGTGTGATCAGTGCGAGTGGGCGTTAGCGAGTTCGCGCAGCGCCTCAACCTCACGATGAGCGTCTTCCGCGCGGAAGACCGCGGAACCGGCGACGAAGTTGTCAGCACCGGCCTCGGCCGCGCGCTCGATCGTCGCGCGGGAAATGCCGCCATCGACCTGGATCGATACCTGCAGGCCCGCGGCGTTGATAGCGGCGCGAGTGCGCTCGATCTTCGGGATCATCTGCTCGATGAAGGACTGGCCTCCGAAACCGGGCTCGACCGTCATGATGAGAATCATGTCGAACTCGTTGAGGATATCCACGAACGGTGCGATGTCTGTCGCGGGCTTCAGGGCCAGGCCTGCTCGCGCACCGATGCGGTGCAGCTCGCGCGCCAGGCGCAGCGGCGCTGCTGCGGCCTCCGCGTGGAAGGTGACGGACTCACAACCGACCTCCGCGTACTGCGGAGCCCAGCGATCCGGGTCCTCGATCATGAGGTGCGCGTCGACCGGGAGAATACCGGACTTGACGACAGCCTCCGCGACGGGCAGACCCCACGAGAGGTTAGGGACGAAATGGTTGTCCATGACGTCGACGTGAGCGATGTCCGCTCCTGCGATCTTGGTGAGCTCACCGCGCAGGTTAGCGATGTCGCAGTTGAGAATCGACGGGCTAATTGTGGCGTTCATAACGCATATGCTAGCGCTTGCGCAGGCAGGCTACAAACATGAGATCCGTGCCGAAACGGTGGTCCCATAGCTGCAGCGTACGCCCCTTGTGACGGGCGATGGCGCCGGCCGAGGCGGGCATGTCCAGCCCTTCGGGTGCGCACTCGTTTGCGAGGGCCACGGTGTCAAGTAGCTCGACATCGCCAGCCTTGAGCAGACGCTCGACCTGTTCACGCGTCTCGGCCGCGTGCGGCGAACACGTGATGTACGTGAGAACGCCGCCGGAGCGCGTCAGAGCGACTGCCCGATCGAGCAGTTCGCGCTGGAGGACAGTGAGCTCCTCCACGTCCCCGGGTGTGCGATTCCAGCGGGACTCGGGGCGTCGCCGCATCGACCCCATGCCCGAGCAGGGCGCGTCGACGATGACACGATCAAAAGAGCCGAGTGGCCAAGCGCTCTGGCCCCCACCGAAGGTACGACCGTCGCCGCTCACGACCTCGATCGAATCGAACCGGCGCGTCGTCCGCTCCACGAGACGGGCACGGTGCGGGTGTACCTCATTGGCGGTGACGCGTGCTCCCGTGTCGGCAGCGAGACCGGCCAGAAGCGCGGCCTTGCCACCGGGACCCGCACACAGGTCGAGCCATCGCTCGTCTGAGCCGCCCTCGAGCGGTGCTGATGCGGCAATGATGGCAGCGAGCTGTGAGCCCTCATCCTGGGCGCCGGAGCGGCCGTCACGAATTGACGGAAGGCGCGCCGGGTCACCAGATTCGAGGAGCACTGCATACGGGGAGACGGCGCCCAAGGCGACGCGCGTGTCGAGAATGTCCTCGGCCTCGTCAGCGAGTTCGTCCACGCTCATCAACGACGGGCGGGCCACCAGGGTGACCGTGGGAACCTCATTGTCAGCCTCGAGAACGTCGAGAAGCTCATCCTCTGGGTAACCGTGGGCCTTGAGGGCATCACGGAATGCAGCGACCATCCATGCCGGGTGTGAAGAGCGCCCGCCAAGAGCCTCGTCCTCGTCCGCGATGGCATCCATGGCTGCCTCACGCTCGGAAGGGTCCTCGCGGGTAATCGAGCGCAAAACGGCGTTGACGAAACGGACGGGGCCATCCGTCAGGTGCTCTCGGGCGACGTCGACGGTGGCGGAGACAGCCGCGTGGTC
>CAUTGT010000046.1:0-7496 GCA_963537735.1 uncultured Actinomycetaceae bacterium
GGCCTCGTCGATCGTGACGGAGCCGCCCTCGAAGCGTTCGACGAGGACGCCGCGGATCTCGGAGAAGACCTCGTCGACCGTTCCCACCGCGTCGATGACGACGATGCGGTCGGGCTCGGCGTCCGCGAGGCGCAGGTACTCGTGGCGCACGCGCTCGTGGAAGTCCATGGACTCGCGCTCCATGCGGTCCGGGGCGTCGGTGCGGCGGCGCGCACCGACCTCCGGGGGCAGGTCGAGGAGGAAGGTCAGGGACGGGTAGAGGCCGCGGGTCGCCCACGCGGACAGGGAGGCGATCTCGTCCACGCCGAGGGAGCGGGCCGCGCCCTGGTAGGCGAGGGATGAGTCGATGTAGCGGTCCCCCAGCACGACCGCGCCGCGCTCGAGGGCGGGGGCGATGACCGTGGCGACGTGGTAGGCGCGGTCAGCCGCGTACAGGAGGGCCTCCGTGCGCGCGTCAACGTCCTCGGGGCCGTTTTGCACGAGGCGACGGATCTCCGTGCCCAGCTCGGTGCCGCCCGGCTCGCGGGTAACGATGACCTCGCGACCACGGCTCTCGAACCAGTCGCGCACCGACTGGATCTGCGTGGACTTCCCCGAGCCGTCGCCACCTTCGAAGGTGATGAACACTCCTCGCGCTGCCATCAGCTGTCCTTCTTCGTCGCGGCCTTCTTGGTGGCCGTCTTCTTCGCGGTGGTCTTCTTGGCCGTCGTCTTCTTGGTTGTCGTCTTCTTTGCGGCCGTCTTGCGCGTGCGCTTGGGGGCGGGACCCTTGGCGCGCTTGTCGGCGAGGAGCTCGTAGGCGCGCTCGGCCGTCAGGTCCTCGACCGTCTCGGCGCGCGGCACCGTCACGTTGGTCTCGCCGTCCGTCACGTAGGGGCCGAAGCGGCCGTCCTTGACGGTGACCTTCTTGCCCGAGATCGGGTCCTCGCCGAACTCGCGCAGCGGCGGGCGGGCCGTGCCACGGCCGCGGGTCTTGGGCTGCGCGTAGATGGCCAGGGCCTCGTCCAGGGTGATGGTCAGCAGCTGGTCCTCGGAGGCCAGCGTGCGCGAGTCCGCGCCCTTCTTCAGGTAGGGGCCGTAGCGGCCGTTCTGCGCGGTAATAACCTCGCCCGAGGCCGGGTCCGTGCCCACCTCGCGCGGCAGGGACAGCAGCGCCAGGGCGTCCTCGAGAGTGACCGTCGCGATGTCCATGGTCTTGAACAGCGAGGCGGTGCGAGGCTTCGCGGCGCTCTTCTTCGCCTTCTTCGCCCCATCCTCGCCGCCCTCGGCCGCCTCGGGCAAGACCTCGGTGACGTAGGGGCCGTAGCGGCCGTCCTTGACGATGATCGTGTGACCGGTCGCGGGGTCGACACCCAGCTCGCGGCCATCGTCGGCGGCGCGGGAGAAGAGCTGGTCAATGAGCTCGTCCGTCAGCTCGTCGGGAGCGACCTCCGGCGGCACGTTCACGCGCGTCCCATCGGCCTTTTCCATGTAGGGGCCGTAGCGGCCCACGCGCAGCGTCACGCCGCGACCCAGGTCGATCGAGTTAACGGCGCGCGCGTCGATGTCGTCGCCCAGGGAGGCAACGTCGTGGCGCAGGCCGCCCGTCTCGCCCGTACCGTCGGGACCGAAGAAGAAGCCGGTCAGGAACTCCGTGCCGTTCTCCTCGCCAGCGGCGATACGGTCCAGGTCGCCCTCCATCGAGGCCGTGAAGTCGTAGTCGACCAGGTTCGCCAGGTTCTCCTCGAGCAGGCGCGTCACGGAGAACGCCAGCCACGTGGGCACCAGGTACTGGCCGCGGTGCGTCACGTACCCGCGGTCCCCGATCGTCTGGATGGTCGCCGCGTAGGTGGAGGGACGGCCGATGCCGAGCTCCTCCATGGTCTTGACCAGCGTGGCCTCCGTGTAGCGGCCCGGGGGCTGGGTCTCGTGGCCGTCGGGGGTGGCCTCGGTCAGCGTCGCGGGATCACCCTCGGCGACGTCCGGCAGGGTCTTCTCCGCGTCGTTCTTTTCCGCGTCGTAGCGCCCCTGGTCGCGGCCCTCCTGGTAGGCCAGGCGGAAGCCCGGGGAGGTGATGACCGTACCCGAGGCCGAAGAAATCACGTCGTGACGCTTGCCGTCGACCTCGATGCCGGTCAGCACACGGATCGTCGCCGTGTAGCCAACCGCATCGGCCATCTGCGAGGCGACCGTGCGCTTCCAGATCAGGTCGTACAGGGCCAGCTGCTGCTTCGACAGGGAACCAGCCACCTCGCCCGGCGTGCGGAAGTGATCGCCCGCAGGACGGATCGCCTCGTGCGCCTCCTGCGCGCCCTTCGAGGTGGTGCCGTACAGGCGCGGAGACTCGGCCACGGCCTCGGCCCCGTAGAGCTGAGTGGCCTGCTCGCGGGCGGCGTGAATCGCCTGGCTGGACAGCGCCGTGGAGTCGGTACGCATGTAGGTGATGTAACCGGACTCGTAGAGGGACTGGGCGGTACGCATCGTCGAGGACGCGTTCCAGTGCAGCTTGCGCGAGGCCTCCTGCTGGAGGGTCGACGTCGTGAAGGGGGCGGCCGGGCGACGGCGGTAGGGCTTGCGGGTCACCGAGTCGATGACCGAGGCCGGGGCGTCCTCCAGCGCGCGGGCATAGGAGCGGGCGGTGGCCTCGTCCAGGTGGAGGACGCCGGCCTTGGTGGCCTTCGCGCTCAGCTCGCCCTTCTCGGAAAAGTCGGAGCCGGTCGCGATCGAATGACCGTCCACGGAGGCCACGCGCGCGCCGAAGGCCTGGCCCGCCGACGTGAACGCCGTGTCGATCGACCAGTACTGGGCGCTCACGTGCGCCATGCGGTCGCGCTCCCTGGCGACCACGAGGCGCGTGGCCACCGACTGCACGCGGCCGGCGGACAGGGAGGGGCGGATCTTGCGCCACAGGAGGGGCGAGACCTCGTAGCCGTAGAGGCGGTCGAGGATGCGGCGGGTCTCCTGCGCGTCCACGAGGTTCGTATCGAGGTCGCGCGTGTTCTCCAGGGCGCGCTGGATCGCTTCCTTCGTGATTTCGTGGAACACCATGCGGCGCACGGGAACCTTCGGCTTCAAGACCTGCAGGAGGTGCCACGCGATGGCCTCACCCTCGCGGTCCTCATCAGTTGCCAGATAGAGTTCGTCGCACTCCTTGAGGAGCTTCTTGAGTTCGGTGACCTTTTTCTTCTTGTCCGGGTTCACCACGTAGTAGGGCGCAAAACCGTCATCCACGTTGACGGCGAAGCGGCCGAAGGGCCCCTTCTTCATGTCCTTGGGCAGCTCGGAGGGCTGCGGGAGGTCGCGAATGTGGCCGATGGAGGCGGTCACGTGGTAGTCGGGACCCAGGTATCCCTCAATGGTGGCTGCCTTCGCAGGAGACTCCACGATCACGAGCTTCGTCGCTGACATTGCCGGTCCCTTCCGTCGCTTCCCCAGTATTTGTAGCACCCTCATGCCGGGAGCACCCGGCGAGGCATCTGGGATGGACCTTACCGCGTCCCACCCGCATCTGGGTACCGGGGCCGCTTCCGCGCGTCTCACGCCCGGTGTGTTTGACATTGACGAGGCCATGGCGGATTCTCGCGCGCGTGCGCGCCCGAGCGACGCATCGGTGTGCGCACACGGCGACACCTATTACATAGGGGAAGCCCCGGCCTCGTCCCACGTGGCGCGCACAAGCGCCCCTGAATTGTGTGATCTGCTTTCCATCGGGCACAATCAGTCTGTGCTCCAGAATTTCCTCTCCGACATTCCGTTCCCGATTTGGTTCGCGATCGGCTGCGTCATCGTGGCCCTTGCAACGCATTACTTCAAGCAGGCTGCAGCCCGCTCGAAGGGCGCCGTTCCCGCGCCGCGCGACGTGCGCAAGGCCGGCAAGGAAGGCGAGTGGAACAAGCTCAACGAGCACCACACCCCGCATCTGCGCGGCAAGCGCGAGGACATGGCCACCGACCCGCAGGCTCGCCTGCTGGCCCCGTCCATGGTCTACTCGCTGTGCAACGATGAGATCGTTAACCAGCTGAAGCTCGCGCAGCCGGGCGCCATGAAGGCGATGTTGGAGCGCGACTGGGGTATCACGGACCGCGAGGGCCTGCTCCGCCAGATCTATTCGCTTCTGCGCGCCGGACACCGCGAGGATTTCGCGGGCCTGCGCGAGCGCTGCGCGAGGCCCGGCTGGGCAGACACCGAGATCGCCCGTCTGAATAAGACCGCCGACTCGTCGATGGAGGACTGGGAGCGCCGCTGGCGCATCCGCCGTTTCCTGGACAACGACCGCGGCATCCAGACCCTCGATTTCGCCGCTTGGGACCTCATTCGTGCGGCGAACCTGACGCGCGCGGGTGCTGGCCAGGGCTGGCTGAGCGAGGACGAGGCCTGGGACACTCTCGCGGTCATCAACCGGGCTCTGCAGTTCTCCTACTCCTCGTGGGAGGAGACGTGGGAGGCTTTCCGCATCACCCGCTGGCTGTGGGCCGCTGAGGGCGACGCGCAGACCGCGAACCACGATCTACACGACCGCAACCGCGGCGAGTTCCTCGTCGGCACGAACGGCCTGTGGACCGCGATCCCATGGAACGCCCCCTACCCCGCCCCTCGTTTCATCATCCTCGACGCGCTGCGCAAGATGGGTGCCCTGCACCTGCTGTCTTCCGTCAACTGGGAGGACGCCTCCGCGTGGGAGAAGGACCTCGATGCACAGGCCCGCACCCGCGCCCCCATGTCCATCGGCGGCAAGCCAATCGTCAATTGATCCCCTGCCAATCAATAGGAGACCACCATGTCCGACCAGCACTTCCCGACCGAGAACGAGGGCGCAAAGCCCGGCGGCAACACCGGTTCCGTCCACGGCGAGGCCCCGCTCGTCCGCAAGAAGGAGGAGCTGACCCCCGAGCAGTACAAGCGCCAGCGCAACAACCTCATCCTCATGGCGCTGCTCGTGGTCCTCATCATCGCGGCCTTCGTTGCCTTCCCCTACATCAAGGCCGCTCTGCTGGGTGGCGCCGCGTTCCTCGCCCCGGTGGCCGGCTTCGCGCCGCTGCTGTTCTGAGGATCTCTCAGTAGTCGCCGTTTCCTCCCCCGCGGGTCCCAACGAGGGCCTGCGGGGGAGTATTTTGTCCGGGTGTCCTCCCGCATGCTCATGTCGTCCGTCGGCAAGCCGTTGGTCTTGTCAGACAGCCCCGGGAGGACGCCCCCATTTCCGTGCAGAACTACCGCTCCTGCGCGCCGTTGCCGGTATAATGTCCCCATGGACTCCTGACATAATGCCTCCCTGCCCCTCCTCCCCAAGGTGCATTATGTCCACGATTGTCTTTTCCCACGTCTTCTTTTCCTACGGCACGCTGCCCGTCCTCACTAACGTCTCCTTCACGTGTGGGCCCGCCGACCGCCTCGTCGTCGTCGGCCCAAACGGGATCGGCAAGTCAACGCTGCTGGCCCTCGCAGCGGGCCGACTCCAGCCGGACTCCGGAACGATCACCGGCCCGGCACTCTCCGCAACCCAGCTAGTTCCCCCAATTCATCAGCCCGCGGCCACGCGGTCAGCACCGGGAGTCCCTCTGGCGTCTCACCCTCCACTCGCGGGGGACAGGGAGTCCCGCACCGTCGCACAGCTCATCGATGCCGCCACATCGGGCACCCGCGAGCTGGCGGCGCGCTTCGACTTCCTCACCGAGCACCTCGCCCGGGGCGCCTCCCCGCGCGACGAGGCGGAGTACGACCGCGTCCTAGCGGCGATGATCACGCGGGATGCATGGACCATCGACACGCGCCTCGAACGGACCCTGGAGGCTCTCGGCCTGGGCGGCGTCGACCGCTCCCGACCCCTCGCTTCCCTCTCCCCGGGGCAGCGCGCCCGCCTGCGCCTCGCCCTCACCCTCGTCGAGCGACCGGAGGCCCTCGTCCTGGACGAACCGACGAACCACCTGGACAATGACGGGCGCGAGCACCTGGCACACACAATCGACGACTGGCAGGGGCCAGTGCTCATGACCAGCCACGACCGGGCCTTCATTGAGCGCACGGCGACGGCGCTGCTCGACCTGGATCCGACACCGTGGCGGGCGGTGGCAATCTCCAAGGGAGAGCCCGCGGACTTCGGGGCGTACAGGGTGGGCGGATCCTACTCGGATTACCTGCGCGACAAGGCAGCCGCACGCTCGCGGCACACCGCGATCCACGCGGAGCAGCAGGCAATGAAACGTCGACTCGCTGCCCACCAGCGGGATTCGGCGGTGGTGGGGCACGCGCGCTTCAAGCCCCGCACCGAGACGAGGATGGCGCAGAAGTACTACGCCGACCGCAGCCAGGCCGCCTCGACGAGGCGCATCAACGACGACTCCCAGAGGCTGTCGGTTCTCGCGGCACGCGAAGTCCCCAAGCCCCGCTATGACGAGGGTGCGTTCTCTTTCCCCCGCACCATGAGGACCACCACAGGCGGGACGTCACCGCACCCACACGCAATGGGTATCGCCCTGGCCGTCCGCGGCGCGTCGGTGGAGGGACGCCTCGCGCCGACCTCCTTCGAGGTGCGCTACGGCGAGCACCTCCTCGTCGCGGGGCCCAACGGGTCGGGCAAGACCACCCTGCTGGAGTGGATCGCACGCGGGGCCCCCAGCGGGGCGCACGGATGCATCGATGCCGCCTCCGGGGTCGTCCTCGTGCCCCAGGTGCTCCCGCGGCCCGGCGACCCCCTCATCCCCGAGGATGCGTGGTACCTGGGCATCGGGGAGGCCGGGAAGGGATTCGTTCCCCCAGCGGCGTGGAACCGGCCGCTCGGTGAGCTCTCCGCGGGAAACCAACGCAGGGCACAGCTGGCGTTCGCGGCGCGGGCCGACGCTCAGATCCTCGTGATCGACGAGCCCACGAACTACCTGGACCTGAACGCCCTGGAGTCCCTCGAAGAGACAATGCGTGAGTGGGACGGAACCCTGGTTATCTCAACGCACGACGAGTGGCTGATCACCCGCTGGTGGGGCCACCTCCATCGGCTCGACGAGAGACGATAGCGCTGAGGGCAGCCCCCACACCCGCGCCCCATGTCCATCGGCGGCAATCCGATCATCCAGTAGCGACACCCTGGCACATCACCAGCCCACTGGCGACACACGCCCTCACCTCCTGTACAATGTTCTGTACATAGGCGAGCATAGGAGCACCCCATGAAGACCATGACCTACACCGAGTCGCGCGCACGCTACGCCGAGGTCCTCGACCAAGTCGTCAACGACCGCGAGGAAATCGTCATTACCCGACAGGGCCACGAGAGCGCCGTCATCATCGCCCTCGACGAGTACGAGTCCCTCATGGAGACCGTCTACCTCATGCAGTCCCCGGCAAACGCCCGTCACCTGCGTGAATCGATTGCACAGCTGCGACACGGCAACCTCGAAGAGCACGATCTCATCGACATCCCTGATGCGGAGAACTAACGATGCTCAAAGTCTTGTGGACCCCACACGCCTGGAACGACTATGTCTGGTGGCAGTTCGAGGATCGCAAGACCCTCAAGCGCATCAACGC
>CAUTGT010000047.1:0-7217 GCA_963537735.1 uncultured Actinomycetaceae bacterium
TCGCGGTCCTGGCCGCGATCGTCATCTTCCCGATGCTGCCCCTCGAATACCGCGACCGCGTCGTCGCAGTCCTCACCCACCCGCTGTACTACCTGGGCTTGAGCAACTGGTGAGCGCTCCGATAGAACGCGCTTAACCCAGGAAGGCAGCGGGATCGTCCACGAGTGCATCCAGCACTCGGAACGCCGCGCCCCGAACCGTCAGCGACGCAGAATCCGGCAGCACCTCAACGATCGGCGAGGACCACGGGGCCTGCAGCGTGCGCGTCTCGATTTCCTCGCGCGCCGGATCCAGCAGGGCGCCACTCAGCTCGGCGACGGCTCCACCAAACACGACGTGAGGGATATCCATCGCGTTGATGACCCCCGACAACACGCGCCCGAGGGCCGCTCCGGCCTCCGCCAGCACGGCTCGGGCACGCTCCTGCTCGGCACCCATTGCAAGAGTCGCCCCGGCCTCGTCGACGAGGCCCGCGCAACGTAGAATCCCGAGCGCCCCGGACCCCGCGGGGGCGCCCACATGCTCGGCGAGGGCGCGCACACCCAGGTAGGCCTCGAGGCATCCGCGCGCCCCACAGCGGCACAGCGGCCCATTCGGGTCCGCGCACATATGCCCAATTTCGCCGGACCAGGCGCGCGCTCCGCTCATCGGCCGATGATCGACGATGACGCCAGCGCCGACGCCCACCTCGCCCGACACGTACACGAAGGTCGACGGACCACCGGCCACCCCCGGTCGCGTGTATGCAACCGCGTAGGCCGCCAGGTCCGCTTCGTTCGCAACGACCACCGGGTTCAGGTCAGCGAGCGGGGCAAGTAGCTGGTCATGCGGGATGTCTCGCCACCCCAAGTTCGGGGCGAGCGCCAGCCGGGTCGGCGAAACCAAGCCCGGCAACCCAACGCCCGTCCCCAGGAACAGGGAGCCATCGGGCAGGATGCCCTCTAACAGAGCGTGGGCCTCTCGGGCCGCGAGCGCCATCGTCTCCTCCGGCGCACTGTCGGCGAAATCGCGCTCAATCCGGCGATGCCCGAGCTCCCGTCCCGCAATATCGACGAGCATGACATCGAGGCTCGCGACGTCCACTTCGACGCCGAGGGCGACGGCGCTGCCCTCCGCGGGGGTGAGGCGGTTGGCCGGGCGGCCACGGCCACCGCCGTCGCCGGGTTCGAGTTCTCGCACCAGTCCAGCACCCACCAGGTCGTCCACGAGGCGCGAGATAGTCGCGCGCGTCATTCCGGTGCGCTGCGAGAGGCCTGCGCGCGTGACCTCGCCCGGCGAGGCGAGGATGTTACGCAGCACCGTCGACATGTTGGATGCGCGCACGTTTTCCGACTTCACGCCGCGGTTCTGAGCGCCCATCCCCCGCTCGGAGGCGCGCGACGGTGCAACCGGGCCGCGACTGATGCGGCCGGCGTCGTTGGCGCTGTCGGAACGGGTCGGCATGGACCCAGGCTACCGTGTTGGGGTAGCGGTGCCCACCCGTCGCACGGACTTGTCGGAGGGCCTTGACGAACGCGCACGCAGGTATTAAGTTTTACCCCACAACAAATAAATTGTGACGACGCAAACACGGCGCGCAACGACCGCGCGGCAACACAGGCGGGCACTGCACACGCATCAGCACCCGCCACCACACAACGATACGCAGCGCCACCGACGACGCAGCACCATCGCCTCCAACTGAACACCGACGTTCGAAAGGACACCACCATGACAACCACCCCCGACAACAAGTTCTCCTTCGGCCTGTGGACGGTCGGCTGGAATGCGGTCGACCCCTTTGGCACGGGGACCCGCCCGGTCCTGGACCCGTGGGAGTACACGGAAAAGCTCGCGGAGGTCGGGGCGTGGGGCATCACCTTCCACGACAATGACGTGTTCGACTTCGACGCGTCGGATCAGGAGCGTCACGACCGCGTCATGAAGGTGAAGGAGGCGGCGGATGCGGCTGGCCTCGTCATTGAGATGGTCACGACGAACACGTTCACGCACCCGGTCTTCAAGGATGGCGGCCTGACGAACAACGACCGTTCGATCCGCCGTTTCGGCCTGCGTAAGATCCTGCGCAACGTGGACTTGGCTGCGGAGATGGGGGCGACGACGTTCGTCATGTGGGGCGGACGCGAGGGCGCGGAGTATGACTCGTCGAAGGACCTGAACGCGGCGTTCGACCGCTACAAGGAGGGCCTGGACACGGTCGCCGCCTACATTAAGTCGCGCGGCTACGACCTCAAGATTGGCCTGGAGCCGAAGCCGAATGAGCCTCGCGGCGACATCTTCCTGCCGACGGTCGGCCACGCGCTGGCCCTCATCGCGCAGCTGGAGCACGGTGACATCGTGGGCCTGAACCCGGAGACGGGCCACGAGCAGATGGCGGGCCTGAACTACACGCATGCGCTCGCGCAGGCGCTGAACGCGGGCAAGCTCTTCCACATCGACCTCAACGGCCAGTCGGGCATCAAGTACGACCAGGACAAGGCGTTCGGCCACGGCGACCTGGCCAGCGCGTTCTTCACGGTCGATCTGCTGGAGAACGGCTTCCCGGGCGGCGGCCCGCGCTACGAGGGGCCGCGCCACTTCGACTACAAGCCGAGCCGCACGGAGGGCATGGAGGGCGTGTGGGAGTCCGCGCGCGCGAACATCGAGATGTACATGATGCTGGCGGCCAAGGCCCGCGCGTTCCGCGAGGATCCGGCGACCCGCGAGCTGCTCGAGGCGGCGTCGGTTCCCGAGCTGGGCGAATCCACGCTGGCCGCGGGCGAGTCCCTTGAGGACTTCCTTGCGGATCGCAGCTCCTACGAGGACTTCGACGCGCAGGCCGCGGGCGAGCGCGAGTACCACTTCGTGGAGCTGTACCAGCAGGCGATGCGTCACCTGATCGGCTGATCGTCTCTTCGACGAGGGGTTGTGTGATGGGCGAGAGGCCTTTCGTTGCGGGCGTCGATTCCTCGACGCAGTCATGCAAGGTGGTCGTGTGGGATCCGGTGTCGGGCGAGGTGGTGCGCGAGGGTCGCGCACCGCATCCGGAGGGCACCGAGGTGGATCCGCGCGCCTGGTGGGACGCGTTGAACGAGGCCGTGGCTGCGGCCGGCGGGCTCGATGACGTGCGGGCGCTCAGCGTGGGCGGCCAGCAGCACGGCATGGTCGTGCTGGATGAGCGGGGCGAGGTGATTCGGCCGGCCCTGCTGTGGAATGACACGAGGAGCGCGGGCGCGGCTCGGGATTTGATCGCGGAGCGCGCGGGCGAGTCGTCGGGTGAGGCCTGGTGGGCCGATGCCACGGGCTCGGTTCCGGTCGCGTCGTTAACGGTCACGAAGCTGCGATGGTTGGCGGATCACGAGCCGGAGGCGGCCCAGCGCGTGGCCGCGGTGTGCTTACCCCACGACTACTTGACGTGGCGGATCGCGGGCGGTTTTGAGCGCCTGGGGTTGGAGGGCTTGGCGACGGACCGGTCGGATGCCTCGGGAACGGGTTACGTGGATCGGTCGGGGTCGGCGTATCGGCGTGACATTCTCGCCCAGGCGCTGCGCTGTGACGAGGAGCGGGCCGAGCGCATCGTCCTGCCGCGGATCGCGGAACCGTACGAGGTCGTGGCGCACGGGGACGAGGCGCGCGGCTGGGGCGAGATCGCCCTGGGGCCGGGCGCTGGTG
This sequence comes from uncultured Actinomycetaceae bacterium, assembly GCA_963537735.1. GTDB lineage: Bacteria > Actinomycetota > Actinomycetes > Actinomycetales > Actinomycetaceae > Pauljensenia. The sequence goes on from CAUTGT010000047.1 coordinate 3,652, forward strand.
ATAACGCGGCGGCGGCCCTCGGCGTGGATTTGGGTCCGGGCGCGGCGATGCTGAGCCTGGGGACGTCGGGCGTGATCGCGGCGGTCTCAGAGTCTGCCGTGTCGGATCCGTCCGGCCTGGTCACGGGCTTTTCGGACGCGTCGGGTCGGTGGCTGCCGCTGGCGTGCACGCTGAACGCGTCGCGGATTATCGACGCGATGAGGCGGGTGACGGGCCTGGGGTACGAGGAGTTCGACGAGGCCGCCCTGTCAGTTCCGGATGCGGGTGGGCTGCGGCTGATCCCGTACTTCGAGGGAGAGCGCACCCCGAATCTGCCGGATGCGACGGCGACGTTGGAGGGCATGACGCTGGCGAATTGCGACCCCGCGCACGTGGCTCGCGCGGCGGTCGAGGGGCTGTTGGCGCTCATGCGCGGGGCCCTGGACGCGGTGCGCGCGCAGGGCGTGACCATCGAGCGGGTGGTCATGGTCGGCGGCGGGGCGCGGTCCAGAGCGGTGCGGGCCCTGGCCTCGGGCATCCTGGGGGCCGAGGTGGAGGTCCCCTCCCCCGCCGAGTACGTCGCCGTGGGGGCGGCGAAGCAGGCGGCCACCCTGGACGTCGCGGACCTGGAGGAGGGCGGCTCCAACGTTTGACGAGACGATCACCCGCTGGGGGACGCACAGCGCGAAGTGGGACTTGCTGGCCGCGCACCTCGGCGTCGCCACCCTGGCCTACATGCCCTGGGCGATCTCCAACTGGATCGCCATCTTCTTCGCCCTCCTCTGGGCGGCCACGGGCATCGGCATCGCCAAGCTCACGCCCGAGGAGCAGAAGGCTCTCGAGGCGGAGGGCTAAGCGCTTGTTGTTGAGGTGGGGGACTCCCGGATGGGGGTCCCCCACCTCTATGCCTGCGCGGTGCGCTGAGCACTTTGCTGTAGTTGTGCACGGCCCCGGTCTTGACATTCAAACCCCATCTCAATATCCTTAGATGAAACGTTTCATCCTCATCGTGGAGGACCGATGACCGCTTCATCTCAAGACCTCGTCTCCCAACTCATCGAGCTGTCCAACCAGATCGGTTCGGACACCGAGTACACGCGTTCAGGGGGCGGCAACTCATCCGCGAAAGACCGCGACATCCTCCTCATCAAGCCCAGCGGTGTCCCGCTCGCAACCCTGCGCGAGGAAGACCTGGTCCCTCTCGACATTCCAACCCTTCTGCATGCCTTCGAACATCCTGAAGAGCTCCCCAGCGATGAAGACCCCGTTCGCGCAGCCGCCCAGCTCGCACAGCGTGGCGCGTTCGAGCGCCGCCCCAGCGTCGAAATCCTGTTTCACGCGCTCATTCCCGACCCACTCGTCATTCACCTGCACCCACTGACCGCCAACGCCATCACGTGCAACACACGCGGCGAGGAGCTCTGCAAGCAGATCCTCGGTGATCAGGCACTGTGGGTCGACTACACGGACCCGGGCATTCCTCTCGCGCGCCTTATCGACGAGCGTCGCCGCGCGTTCACGGCCACGCACAACACTCCCCCGCCCGCGATCACGCTCCTCGGCAATCACGGCATCATCGTTTCAGGCCCGACAAAGGATGCGATTCTCGAGCGGATCGACTTCCTAACGTCCTCGATCCGTGCGGCAATCAACGAGGCCGGGACCGCCTTCTCCGGTTCGCCATCCCGGGTGGCGGAAGCGTTCCGTCGCGCGGTGGCCGCGCCGAGCGTCGCACTGTCGACGGAGGGACTATCAGCGTCTGCTTCAGCTCCTGGCGGTCCATTGATTCCTGATCAGATCGTGTACGCGGGTTCATTCCCCGTTGTCCTGGAAGCAACCGACACTGAGGACATTGTGGCGGCGAAAGTGTCGTTGCACCGCGCCCAGCACGGGCGCGCGCCTATCGTCGCTCTCATTCCCGGACTTGCCGTATCGGCAGTAGGCACTACTAACGAGGCCGCGGACAACGCGTTGCATACCTTCCTGGACGCATTGCGCGTGGCACGGGATGCGAACCTGCTCGGTCGCGTGCGCGTCATGGATGATCGAGAGCGCGGCTTCATCGAGAACTGGGAAGCGGAGTCCTATCGCCAGAAGGTGGCCGCGTCGCAAGGGTCCTGACCCATCGAGGAAAACCGGACGCACCGTTCGTTATCAAAGTGTTTGGGGCATGTTGAATGACATACCCCAAACACTTTTCCTTATGTGCGTACGGGAGAGCCACCAGATGCGAGTGGGCCGCGGCTCGAACTAGTCGAGTCGCGGCCCACGTCAGCACACGTCAGCTAAGGCCGGGCAGCTAGGAGGGCATCCGCCTGATCCCAGAGGCGCGCGTGAGAAGCGCGCGGCTCGTATATCACGAGCCCCGACGACGCCCGCGAAATGGCGCGAAGGTCCATCAGTGTTCCGCTGGCCGCACCGATAGCCCGCAGGGAGACAAGCATGTTTCCGAGAGCCGTGGCCTCGACAGGTCCCGCAATAACCGGGATTCCTGTCGCGTCTGCGGTCTCCTGCGCCAGCAGACGGTTCTTTGAGCCGCCTCCAACGAGGTGAATCGCTTCAGGGCGGGTACCGCTGAGCTCGATAGTCCGTCGTATCGCCCGGCGGTAGGCCAGCGCCAACGAGTCCGTGATCGCCCGTAGTACAGTTGCTCGCTCACGGGGATCGACACCCGAGGACTGCGGATCACCAAGCCCCGCCCCGGCCTCGTCCAGCGAGAAGGAATCTCCCCCCGAAGAAGAGGACGGTGAGGCGCCCGGGCCGGGAATCCACAGCGAACGCACGCGCTCTACCATGCCTCCCGGAGCCATCAGCTCGGGTGAGGACATGTCGAGCAGGTAACGCGCGGGCTGGGCTGCCTCGGTCTGCGCGTCGAGGAGCGGCCAGTCGACTCGGCCACCACCGCCCGACGCACTATCCCCGAGGGAAGCCCACTCGCGCAGGCATTCCTGCTGCACCCACATACCCATGATGTTGGCGAGGAAACGGACCGTGCCATCCACGCCCAGCTCGTTCGTAAAATTGGCCACCCGAGCCTCCTCGGAGAGCACGGGGGCAACGAGCTCGGTACCGACGAGCGACCAGGTTCCACTCGAGATGTATGCGAACGCCCCGGTCTGGGCGGGCACACCCGCGACCGCCGACGCAGTGTCGTGGGACCCGACGGCGACAACAGGGGTGGGTTCACCCGTCGAGGTGCGCAGCTCGAGACCATCAACGCGCGCTTCGCCGAGAATCTCCCCCGGCTCAATGATCGGCGGGAAGAGGTGCTCCACCCCGAAGTCGTCGCGCAGCCGATGAAGAATCTCGGGATCCCAGTCGCGCTCTGCGGCATTGACGAGGCCTGTCGTCGACGCATTCGTCAGCTCGCTTCGCGCTTCTCCCGTGAGCCAGTACGCCAGCAGGTCGGGAATCAGGAGCGCCGTGCGCGCACAGTCCGCGCGCCGCTCCCCCCGGTCGACTACACGCTGGAACAGCGTATTGAAAGGCTGGAATTGCAAGCCGTTGTGCTCATAGAGCCAGGAGGAATCCCATCGGTCGAGCACCTCGGATGCGCCAACACCACAGCGCGCGGAACGGTAGGACGC
>CAUTGT010000048.1:0-7150 GCA_963537735.1 uncultured Actinomycetaceae bacterium
GCCTTGATGTAGACGCCCCAGGGGCCGCGCGTGCACAGGATCAGCGACGGGCCGGACTGCGACCACTCGCGGATGACATCCTCGACGGGGCGACCCGGGTAGAGCCACTCCAGGTCCTCGTCGGAGGCCTTCACGACGTCCGCGAGGGCCACGATCGCCTCGATGTGCGGGCGGGCCTCGTCGGGCGTGCCCAGGAGAGCCGGGCGGATGTTCGGGTCGTAGGAGACGGTCCCGCGGATGGCCTGGCGTTTGACGGCGGCCAGGACCTTGTCGGCACCGGGCTCGACGACGACCACGTAGGAGCCGGTGTGAACGTGTCCGACGGTGTCCGGATCCTCGACAGACGGGACGTCCCAGGAGAGGTCGAACTCGTAGGTGGCGTGGCCCTTCTCGTCGACGGCGGCGTGAGCCACCGTGGTGAACTCGGCGCCGTCGCTCCCGGGCGTCAGGGCGACCCCGGCCGCCTCGGCATGCGCACGCACCTTGTCACCGCGAGCGTCGCGGGCGAACCACGTCGCGAGCTCGGATTCGTGGCCGAGCCGGGTCAGGCCGGCTGCGACGTTGAGCATCGATCCCCCGACGACCTCGACGGGTTCACTGTTTGGGCGGGTGATCTCGTCGATGAGAGCTTCCCCGATGTTCACGATCCTAGTCATTGGTCAACCCCAGCTTCTCTTCCATTTCTTCGAGCGGAATGCCCTTCGTTTCAGGCATGACCTTCAGGACCCAGAATAGCTGACCGACCATCGCGAGGAAGAAGATTCCAAAAGCGTAGCCACCACCGAGTTTATCGGTGAGCACGGGGAAGGCATAGGTGGTAATGAAGGCGAATACCCAGTGCGTGAGCGAGCCCAGAGACTGGCCGCGGGCGCGCACTCGGTTGGGGAAAATCTCCGAGATGAACACCCAGATGACGGAGCCCTGACCAAACGCGTGCGAGGCGATAAAACCGAGCAGTCCGAAGAGGATCAGCCAGACGGGCGCGGCGCTGCCCTCCTCGAAGTAGCCGTTCTCGTAGGCGAACATCATGCCGGCGAGGAAGCCGAGCGAGATCAGGTAACCGATCGAGCCGACGATCATGAGCTGGCGACGGCCGATGCGGTCGATGACGGTCAGGGCGGCCATTGTGGCGACCAGGTTCATGAGGCCGACGATGACTGAGCCGATGTAGGGGAAGGCGTCACCGAGGACGGCGGCTCCGCCCGCGAGCTTCATGACCTTCGGCGCGTAGTAGAGAATCGCGTTGATACCGGAGAGCTGGTTGAACATCGCGATGCAGAAGGCCATGAGGATGACCTTGCGGTAGCGGCGCGTGAAGAAGGCAACCTTTCCGCCGGCGGCGTCCTCGGCGATTTGCGCCTTCATCTCACCGATCTGCTCGTCGCACTCGGCCTGAGAGGTCGTCAGACGCTCGGAGATCGTGACGGCGAGGTCTTCACGGCCGTGGGAGAGCAGCCAGCGCGGCGTCTCGGGGACCGTGGCCAGGAAGATCAGGAAGAAGACGGCAGGCACGGCCATGACGCCGAGCATCCACCGCCACGCGGTCTCCTCATGCGCGATCTCGCGGATAATCGCGTTCGACGCGTAGGCCAGGAGGATACCGAAAACGATATTGAACTGGACGAGGCCGACCAGCCGTCCGCGCACGCGCGCGGGCGCGATCTCGGCGGTATAGATGGGCGCCACCACGGAGGACAGGCCCACGCCGACGCCGCCGAGGAATCGGAAGATCATGAAGAAGGTGATCGGGAAGGAGGACGAGGCCGAGACCGTTCCATCCGTTGCCGTCACCAGCGTGGGCAGCGGGGCCAGGGCGGTGGCGAGGGCGCCCACGCCGAACAGAATGCCGATCCAGAAGAGGATGGGCTTGCGGCCGAATCGGTCAGCCAGGTTGCCTGCGACGATCGCACCGGCAATCGTACCGATGGTCGCGATCGCGACGAGCATGCCTTCACCCGTGGAAGAGAGGGCGTAGAGCTCGGTGAGTTTTTCTTCCGCGCCGGAGATGACGGCTGTGTCAAAGCCGAAGAGCAGGCCGCCGAGGGAGGCGACGATGGCGCTTCGAATGACCAGGGGCGGAATAGATCGAGATGGTGCTGACGACTGAGATGTCATGCTGGCTCCGCACTGTTGAGAGGGGACGCGCATGGCGCCGAGGCCGTTCCTGCCTCTAGCCGGGAGCCTAAAAAACTAATTGGTCGGACAATTAGGACCTAAGAAGCGATTATGCGAAAACCGAAAAGAAAACGGGCACACTCCCGCCCATCACGAAGAAAAAAGTAATGACGGTAACACAAGGGAACGCGCGCAACCATCCACCATGCGAAACGACGATCAAATCTCGATCGCGTAGAGCCTCGTCTGGCCGACCGTACGGAAGCCGAGGTAATCGTAGATGGCGAGAGCACCCGTGTGGTTCGCAGACCCCACGCCCGTGCCCGCACGATCCATGCCGTCACGCTTCTGCGCCCACATCGAGGCCAGGATGAGCGCGTCCGCGACGCGACTCTCGCGCCACTGGGACAGGACGCCCAGCTGGTCGATGTAGCCCTCGCGCCAGCCCAAAGCAGCCCAATCCTGCTCATAGCGCGAGGCCAGGAGGAAGCCGGCGACGCGGGGACGGTCTCCCGTCCGATCGACGGCGACGAAAGACCACTCGGGAGCGAAGGCGGTGCGCCCCTGCATCCACTGCTCCTGAGTGAGCGGAGGCCGGCCCCACTCGGACTCGTTAAGTCGGTTCGCCGCGCGCAGGGCGGGCTCCTCCCACTGGGGACCCCAGGCCTCGACGCTCATGTACGAGCCCAGGTCAGGAACCGGCGGAAGACCCTCCAAGGAGGCACGCAGCTCGTAGTAGGTGCGCGTCCAGCGGAAGCCATGAACCTTCAGCTGCGCCTCGAGATCATCCTGGCCGGCCTCAACGTGACAGGTGATCTGAGCGGGAGCGTCACCCTCAACCTCGGCCAGCATCTGGCGAGCAGTGCCCTCCTGCCAGTCGACGATCGCATTGCCGAGGCCGATGCGCCGAAAGTCGGGGTCCACTCCCCCGACGCACACGCACTCCACGCGCCCCGGGAAGCGCAGGACCACCTGGGCGAAGGCGACGATGCGGCCCGCCGCGATACCCCTGCGGGCAATCCCGACGAGGCCTCGCCACTGCGAGGCAGCCGAGAGCATCTCCTCGACCTCATCCGGGCTGGTGCGATACGGCGGATTATCGCGGGCCTCCATGCGGGCGAAGAGGGCGGACAAGCCATCGTGGTGGGCAGCCGTCAACGACTCCCATTCGATCCCATGATGTTCGCCCGGGAAGGGGACGAACTCGGGGGCATTTGCTCGCTGCGCGAGAGGAATGCTCATGCTCGCCTCCTTCCGTCTCTACTGGTCGATCGTGTAGTAAACCTCGGCGGCCTCGTCCACGAAGCCCAGGTGTTCGTAAATCTTATGCGCTCCATCCGGGCTTGACATGTCAACGTCGAGGCCAATACGCGACGCACCAGACGCGGATGCCGCGGCGACCGCGTGCCCGACGAGGGCGCTCGCAATGGAGCGTCCGCGGTGCGCCTCGGCGACGCCGAGCAGGTAGATGTACGCCTCGGAGCGGCCCGTGGCCACCCAACGCTGAGCGGGACGACCGGTGATCGCGTAGCCAACGACCTCGCCCTGGGCGTCCACGACCACGAACGACCAGCGCGGGTCGAAGTGGTTCATCGCGTCGTCCCACCACAGGGCGCGCATCGGCGAACGGAACGACTCCTGGAAGGCCTCCATGTGGATCGCGCGGATCTGCTCCTGCGGAACCTCGTTCCACGGCAGGATGCGGTATCCGTGACGCGCGGGCACGGGCACCTCGCCGCCAGCCAGGTCGCGGTACATGACCTGATACGTGCGCTTGGCGAAGAAGCCGGCCGCAATGTAGAGGCGGCGACGATCGGTCATGTGCGCATCGACGAGGTTCGAGATCGACGCGGGCACCTCGGACTCGGCGCCGAAAGCTTCGACGAGCATCTGTCGGGCGCGACCATCCTGCCAGTAGAGCAGGGCGCGGCCCACGCCTCGGCCACGCCAGTGCGGGTGGATGAAGGCGCTGACGACGGCGGTCGCGGCCTCGTGAATGCCTCGCAGGACGCGTACGGACGCCACCGCGCAGATGTTTCGCTTCGCGTCCAGGCCGACGATCGTGTCCACCCAGTCGCGCCCGTTCTCGCCCTCCATCATGTCCGCGATGTCGTCAACGGACGTGCGCCGAATGGCGTTGTCGTCGTCTTCGATCAGGCAGATAAGCGCGTACACGGCGGGCGCGTCGCGGCCGATCATGGGCCGCCAGCGCAACCCGAGGTGATTGCCCGGGTACGGGACGGACCCGGGCGGCGTGAGTCGCTGCGCAAGTCCTGTCATGGCAGATATCCTACCGGCTAACAGGGCCTTTAGTCACACTGGCGCTTGACATTTGGTCAACACGCGTGAACGTTTGTGCAGCGCGCAGGGATTTTTGCCCTGATTACGCGTCGATGCGCGTACGATCCAGCCCCGCGGATTCCTCGACAATAAACTCCTTGCGCGGACCCACAGTCGAGCCCATGAGCAGCTCAAACACGTCCTCGGCCTGACGCAGGGCCTCCTCGTCGGCCAGCGTGATGCGACGCAGCGAGCGGTGCGCCCGGTCCATCGTGGTCTCCGCGAGCTGGTCGGCGTCCATCTCACCCAGGCCCTTGTACCGCTGGATGGGTTCCTTCCACGTGCGGCCCGAGCGACGCAGGGCGGCGAGCTTACGGTGCAGCTCGTCCTCGGAGTAGGTGTAAATGTACTCGCGCTTCTTGCGTCCCTTACCCGCGACCTCGATGCGGTGCAGGGGCGGGACGGCGGCGTAGATGCGGCCGGCCTCGACCATGGGGCGCATGTAGCGGAAGAACAGGGTGAGCAGCAGAGTGCGGATGTGCGCGCCGTCCACGTCGGCGTCGGTCATGAGGATGACCTTGCCGTATCGAGCCTGAGACAGGTCGAAAGTGCGGCCCGAGCCCGCGCCGATCACCTGGATGATGTTGGCGCACTCGGCATTGGCCAGCATGTCCGCGGTCGAGGCCTTCTGCACGTTGAGGATCTTGCCTCGAATCGGGAACAGGGCCTGGTAGTGGGAGTTGCGCGCGGCCTTGGCCGTGCCCAGGGCGGAGTCGCCCTCGACGATGAAAAGCTCGGTCTCCTCGACGTCCTCGAGGCGACAGTCCGCGAGCTTGGCGGGCAGCGAGGAGGTTTCGAGCGCGTTCTTCTTGCGCGAGATCTCCTTGTGCAGTCGCGCGGAAACACGCGCTTTCATCTCGCCGACGACCTTCTCCATGAGGAGGGAGGTCTGCTGCTTATCGTCGCGCTTGGAGGAGGCGAACTTGGCCTTCAGCCAGTCGGAGACCACGCGGTTGACGACGGTGCGGATCTGGGGCGTTCCCAGGGTTTCCTTCGTCTGTCCCTCGAACTGAGGCTCGGGGAAACGCACGGTGATGACGGCGGTCATGCCGGCCTGGACGTCGTCCTTTTCGGGGCGCCCGTCCTTCGCGCCGACCTTGAGCTTGCGCGCGTTCTTGTCGATCGCGGCACGCAGGGTCTTGAGGACCGCCTGCTCGAAGCCGGTGACGTGGGTACCGCCCTTGGGGGTGGCGATGATGTTGACGAAGGACTGGACGGTCGTGTCGTAGCCGATGCCCCAGCGCAGCGCGATGTCGACCTCGCAGGTGCGCTCGACCTCGGTGGCGCGCAGGTGCCCGGTCTCGGAGTCCAGGGCCTGCACGGTCTCGTTGTAGGTGCCCTCACCCGTGATGTGCCAGGTGTCGGTGACGGGGCCGTCGGAGGCCAGCCAGTTCGCGAAGTCGACGACGCCGCCGTCGAAGCGGAAGCTCTCGTGGAGTTCCTCCTCGCCGCGCTCGTCGTAGCAGTTGATGGTCAGGCCGGGAACGAGGAACGCGGTCTGGCGGGCGCGCGCCAGCAGGTTCTCCCACGAGAATCCCTCGGTGGCCGGGAAGATCTGGAAGTCCGCCCAGAAGCGCACGCGCGTGCCGGTCTGCGACTTCTTCACTTTGCCGACGGTCTTGAGGGTCGAGCCGTCCACGAAAGGCTTGAAGGGCGAGTTGGGGGTGCGCTGCTTGGAGTCGTCGAATTCGCCGGGTTCGCCGCGGCGGAAGCACATCTCGTGGGTCTTGCCACCGCGGTCAACCTGCACGTCGAGGCGCGCCGACAGGGCGTTGACGACGGAGGCGCCGACGCCGTGGAGGCCGCCGGAGGCCGCGTAGGAGCCGCCGCCGAACTTACCGCCGGCGTGGAGCTTGGTGTAGACGACCTCGACGCCCGTCAGGCCCTGGCCGGGCACGATGTCGACGGGGATGCCTCGGCCGTTGTCGGCGACGGAGGCGGAGTGGTCGGGGTGCAGGCGTACGTCGATCGTGTCGCAGTGACCTTCCAGGGCCTCGTCGACCGCGTTGTCGATGATCTCCCAGAGGCAGTGCATGAGGCCCCGGTGGTCGGTCGAGCCGATGTACATGCCGGGGCGCTTGCGCACGGCCTCGAGCCCCTCGAGGACCGAGAGGTGCCGTGCGTTGTAGTCGGATGCGTCGGTAGGAGTCACGAGGTGCATCATATGTGGGTCAACGCTCGTTTGCGGCCAACGGTGCGCGTGGCGCGGGTTCTGGGACGCTTTCCACGATTGACGAGGCCGGGGCTGGATCACGCTGGTGGGCACGCTTTCGTGGCGGATCGAGGCTGTGGTTGGAGGGTTTTCCACTCCCCCGTTCTGGTGTATTGGCGTCCGGTCGAGTGATTGCGCCCCGGGTGAACAGGGGTGCGCGGCGCGGGGTGATGGTGTGTGATGGAAGCATGAACGCACAGACTCTTGAACGCCCCGTACTGGACGAGCCGCAGCTGAATGCGGCGAATCGTTGCGACGCCTGCGGCGCTCGCGCCTGGGTTCGTGCGACGATGCCTTCGGGTGGCCAGCTCTACTTCTGCGGCCACCACGCAAACGAGCACCTGCCCTCGCTGGTGGGCGGCGGCGCACAGATCCTGGACGAGCGTCATTTCATGAACGACTGAGAGCGAGCCTCCCGCAGCGGCGGGACGCACGGCTTGCAGGCGCGGGCGGGGACCAACGGGTCCCCGCCCGCGTTTTCAT
>CAUTGT010000049.1:0-7099 GCA_963537735.1 uncultured Actinomycetaceae bacterium
CGGCGCACCATCTGGTGCGGCAGGAAGGAGTCGCGCGACAGGACCGACGCGAGGGTCGGGAAACCGTTAAACGCAGTGTTTCCCGCGAGCACCAGGATGAAGCCGGTGACGACGGTGATGAGAATGAAGAGGATCGATCCCTGCCCAAACACTGCGGAGGCGATCTGCGAGATTGCCGGGTCGATCGGCGTATTCTCCGGGACGGGCGCGCCCTGGTAGGTCAGCTGGGTCGCGGCGTCGTCGACAATTTTTACGCCGGTCGCGCGCGCCAGCACAAGGATCGAGATCATCATTGACGCGGCGATCAGACCGAGCATCGCCAGCGTGGTCGCCGCGTTGCGGGACTTGGGGCGGCGGAACATCGGCACACCGTTGGAGATGGCCTCAACGCCGGTGAGGGCCGCACAGCCCGAGGAGAACGCGCGCATGAGCAGGAAGGCTCCCGCAAGTCCCGCCAGGCCGTCGGCGTGGCCGGGAGCGGCGACGAGGTCGTAGGCGGCAGTGGGCGACTCGCCGAGGTGTCCCGTCGCCATCTTCGCGAATCCGACAACGACCATCAGGCCGATGGCACCCATGTACAGGTAGGTGGGCACGGCGAACGCACCACCGGCCTCGCGCGTTCCGCGCAGGTTCAGAGTGGCCAGGATGACGACGAGCGCGACCGCGATCGGCACCTCATGGCCGAGGAGAGCCGGGACGGCCGTCGTGATGTAGTTGGCACCCGAGGAAATCGAGACGGCGACCGTCAGGATGTAGTCGACCAGCAGCGCCGAGGCCACGAGCAGGCCCCAGGAACGGCCCAGGTTCGTGGTGACGACCTCGTAATCACCACCGCCCGAGGGGTAGGCGTGCACCGTCTGACGGTACGACGCGACCACGACCGCAAGCACGATCGCGACGACGACGCCCACCCACACGGACTGAAGCGCGGCCATCGAACCGGCGAGCGCAAGGGTGAGGAGGACTTCGTCCGGCGCGTAGGCGACGGACGATAGCGCGTCCGACGCGAAGATCGGCAGGGCGATTCGTTTGGGGAGAAGCTGGTGGCCCATCGCGTCCGATCGCATCGGGCGCCCGATGAGCACGCGCTTTGCGTAGGCCAACAAGTTCGTCACGGTTGTTAAGCGTAGTCCACTGAGCCTGACAGTGGCAGCGGCGAAGCGCACACTTGGCTATTACTCGAGGACCGGAGTACTTTGGTAGTCGTGCACTTTGTGATCATGGGTTGCGGGCGCGTCGGCGCTCGCCTGGCATCGACGTTGGACGCCGCGGGTCATTCCGTGGCGGTTATTGACCAGGATTCCAAGGCTTTCTCTCGCCTCTCTCCGGACTTTTCCGGTCGTCGCGTGACGGGCGTGGGCATGGACCGCGACTGCCTGCGTCAAGCGAACATCAAGGACGCATACGCGTTTGCGGCCGTCTCATCGGGTGATAACTCGAACATTATCGCCGCGCGCGTCGCACGTGAGGTCTTTCACGTCGAACACGTGGTCGCGCGCATCTACGACCCGACGCGCGCCTATCTGTACGAGCGCCTCGGCATTCCGACGGTCGCCTCGGTCCAGCGCACCACCGAGTCGGTGATGCGCCGCCTGCTCCCTCCGGACGCATCGCTCATCTGGTCCCACCCGACCGGCGAGGTCGGCCTCGTCAATGCGACGCCCTCCCCCAGCTGGTACGGCCTGAGTTTCGGAGTCGTCGAGGAGCTCACGGGCTGCCGCATCGTCTTCACGTCGCGCTTGGGATCCATCCGCACCGCGTCGCCGGACCTCGTGGTCCAGGAGCACGATCAGCTGTACTTCGCGATCAACGGGACCGAGACCGCGCAGCTGCGCGACCAGTTGGCTAACCCGCCCAAGACGGAGGTGTGAGCATGAAGATTGTGATTGCTGGAGCCGGATCGGTGGGCCGCAGCGTCGCCCTGGAGCTGCTCGCTCACGGACACGACATCACCCTGATCGACAACATGCCCGAGAAGCTGCGCATTTCGTCCGTGGCAGACGCGGACTGGGTGCTCGCCGACGCGTGCTCGCCTGACGCGCTGCGCGACGCGGGCGTGGCCGAGGCCGACGTGATGGTCGCCGCGACCGGCGACGACAAGGCAAACCTGGTCATCTCCCTGCTGGCCAAGACCGAATTCGCGGTCCCCCGCGTGGTTGCTCGCCTGAACAACCCGAAGAACGAGTGGCTGTTCGATCAGGCGTGGGGCGTGGATGTGTCCGTCTCGACGCCGCGCATTATGACCTCCCTGGTCGAGGAGGCGGTGTCGGTCGGCGTTCCGGTACGCCTATTCTCCTTCAACACGGCTGCCGTGTCGATGCACGCGCTCATCCTGCCGGAGGATTCCCCGGTTGTGGGCAAGCGCGTCCATTCCCTGGCGCTGCCGGCCCGTTCGGTCCTCGCCGCGCTCCTGCGCGACGGTCGTCCGATCACGCCGAGCGCCGACGACGTGTTCGAGGCCTCCGACGAGCTCCTGCTCCTCGTGCCCGATGCGGACATCGCTGAGCTGGAGGACCTGCGTCAGCTGGTCGCATCCCCCGTCTCGGAGGAGTCCGACGACAAGGACAGCGAGGAGTAATCCTTCAGCTTCCACCAGGTGGCCCAGGCTCCCAGCGCGAAGAGTGGGAGTCCGAGGGCCAGCTTGGCAACGCCGAGAGCAGCGACCTGTCCGGCGATCCAGAGGGGCGCCTGCACGGCGACGCGTAGCGCAAAGATTCCCGCCCACATCCACGTGATCGCGGCACAGCTGCGGCGCAGGGACGCGTAGGCTGGGTCGGACTGCCAGCCTTTCGCCAGGCCGGTCAGCGGACCGTAGAACTGGGCGACGAGGCTTCTCCCGAACAGGACGGACAAAGCGAAAGCAAGCGCCATGGCCACGTTCGTGGCGATGCCCCAGACGAAGTAGTTTTCTCCCCGCCCGGTCGCCGCCGCAAAGATGACGCCGATGGCGACTCCGAAGAGGCCGGAAAGCGCCTGTCCCATCCCCTGACGTTGGACGAGGCGGATCACGCAGGCGATCACCGCGACGGCCGAGGCCGCGATGAGCGTCGGCACGAGGTCTCGCGTGGCCACAAAAACGACGACGAAGAGGAGTCCGGGCGCGGTGGCTTCGATGACGCCGCGTGTGCCGCCGAGGGCTTGTGACCAGGAGAATTCCTCAGAGGTGGCCTGATCCATCCAGCGAGGAGTCGGCATCAGCCCTCCCCCGCGATCACGCGGTACAGCGGGTTGATGATGACGAGGCGATCGCCCACGCGGCCGACGGTGCCTTCGACCTCGAGGCGCTGGCCGACGCTGAGTCCGGGGATGGAGGATCGTCCGGGCCAGCGCAGCTCCAGCGTGTCGGTGCCGTCGTAGAGGGTCGCGACGAGGACGCGCTGGGCGCCCTCCTCGGGCGGATAGGTCATGCCCAGCAGCGTGCCGAACACGAGTGCGTGAGAGCGGTCAGCCACGTCGCGAATCGGCGTGACCCCGCGGGCGGCGCGCGCCGAGTCCTCGTCGAGGGCAGCGTCCAGGGAACGCGTGTCCTTGTCGAGGCCGAGGGCGGCGCCGACCCGAGCGATCCACGAGGCCATGTCAGGCCTCCTGGGCACCGGCGGGCAGGTGCACCGGGAGCAGCTCCAGGCGCGTGCGCGGGTGGTCGTCGCGACGCACGACGATGCGGTCGATGACCTTCTCGATGTCGGCGCCGGCTTCCGCGGTGGCAGCGGCCGGGCCGAGGATATCGATGCGCGCGAACCAGCGGTCGCCTTCACGGCCGATGATGCGCATGCGCGAGGTCGCGGAGCGGCCGTCGGGCATCTGCATCGGCATATCGACGAGCAGCTCGTTGCCGTAACGCGTCGGGTAGTCAGCGACCTTGGCGCCCTGATCTTCGAAGCCCTTGCGGATCTCTTCGCGCAGCTCCTCCCACACGCCGCCGGAGCGGGGTGCGGCTGCGACGCTCATCTGGATGCCGGAGCTACCGAGCACGACGAGGATCTGCAGGACGGTCGTGCCGTCGTCTGCGACCTGGGTGCGCAGCTGCATGCCCTGAACCGCGGGGAACAGGATGGACCCCATGTCGACGTAGCCGTCGGTGGTGTCGACCTCGTCGTAGTTACGCGGGCCGGGCTCGCTCCAAATCGCAGCGTCTTCGTCGCTCAGGCGAGGCAGAGCCTCGACTTCTTCGATCTCTTCTTCGACAGTCTTCTTCTTGCGTCCGAACATCGTCCTACCTCACATCGCGCACTCGGTGCACACGGGGGCGCCGTTGGCGTCCACGTGGTCGAGCTGCGACGCGTGGTGCACGAGGAAGCACTGCGAGCAGGTGAATTCGTCTTCCTGGCGGGGAACGACGTGAACCGTCAGTTCCTCCTTTGACAGGTCCGCGCCGGGAAGCTCGAAATTCTCAGCGGCTTCGTTTTCGTCTTCTTCGATCTCGGCGGAGCCGGCGTCGTTGCGACGGGACTTCAGCTCCTCGATCGAGTCCTCTGCGACCTCGTCTTCGTTCTTGCGCGGCGCATCGTAATCGGTTGCCATGGTTCTCCCCTTTCGCCTCTCGAGCCGGTTTGCGCGAGTGGTCTATGCGCAGGGAGGATAACACTTGTGAGAGTAATGTGCCATCGTATGTGTGACACGCGCCGAGCTACGCGACATTCTGAGCATTATTTGAGACGATTCGACCTAGACATTTGAGGAGGAAGTGATGATTGAGCTCGAATTGCTCGGGACCAGCGCCGATGGCGAGTCCCTGGTGCTCACCGACGCCCAGGGTGAACGCTATTCGGTGTTGATTTCCGATGAGCTCCGCGGCGCGACGCGCCGTGATCGTCCGCGGGTGGAGCTGGCGCCCGCTCGTCCCACGCTCGCTCCTCGCGACATTCAGGCTCTCCTGCGCGCTGGCGCAACCCCGGCAGAGATCGCGTCCCAGCACGGCATGGAGATCAGCGCGGTCGAGCGTTTTGAGGCTCCCGTGCAGGCCGAAAAGGATTATGCGCTGACGCGCGCCCGCGCCGTCCGTGTTGGCGACGGCGGCCCCACGATGGGTGACCTCGTTCTGGATCGGCTGGCGGCGCGCGGCGTCGACCCATCGTCTCTGGAGTGGACCGCGACGCGCGAGGCCGGGGAGCCCTGGCAGATCATCGTGACCTTCGTGCAGGGTGCGGCCGAGCACGCCGCTCACTGGCACCTGTCGAACTCCGGCGCGCTTGAGGCGATCGACCAGGAGGCTCAGTGGCTGACCGAGCAGGTTTCCGCTTCCCCGACGGCCTCGATCTTCACTCCCATGCCGCGCACCGCCCCTGCTCCCGTCGTCGACCCCGGAGCTGAGGATCTGCGTAACCGCGAGGCCATCATCGACCAGCTCAACGCCGTGCGCGGTAAGCGCCAGCAGATTGACCTGGACCTGGACGATGAGGTCGACGAGGAGGCCGAGTACCTGGCAGCCATCGCCGGCGAGGAGGAGGCACCCACGACGGAGCCTGACACGTCGACAGGTCCGATTTCCGCGCGTATCTATTCGCTCGCATCGGCGCGCACCAAGGCGGAGGCACCGTCCGAACCCGCCGAGGACACGCTGTTCCCCGCGACCGGTCAGATCCCGTCTGCCCGTCCGACGCTGACGGGTGCCATCCCGGTGGCGTCCCGATCCCCTAAGACCGAGGCCCCGGCCTCGTCGGGTGTGCTTCCATGGCTCTCCGATGCCCCCGCGTCCTCCGGTGAGGATCAGGGCGACGAGTCGAAGGCCGAGGAGCAGGCGACCCCCGCGATCCCGATGAAGGCCGTGTCGGCGCCCGATTCCACTGAGTCCGCTCCCACCGAGGCCGAGGAGAGCGCGACCGGGTCCGTTGCCGCTCAGGGAGTGACGGGCTCGAGGATGGCGCGCGCTTCCTCGAAAAAGACCCGTCGGTCGGTCCCCAGCTGGGATGAGATTCTTTTCGGCTCGAAGTCCTAAGCCATGCGTACGTCAAGCGGCCGCTCACTGATATGAGCGGCCGCTTCGCGTATGTCCCGAAGTCTTCTTAAGACAGGACGATGACGGGGATGCGCATTTCCGTCGGGGTGAGCGAGCCGTGGACGCCCGGCATCGCGATCGCCGAGGCGCTCTGGGTCCGCGAATCCACGATGCCGCCGTTGCCGCGGGCGAGAACCAGCAGGTCACCGATGATCGAGGCGCCGTCTCCGGGGCCGATGAGCGCGCCCATCTGGTCGCGAGAGAGGATCCAGGCGCTCTCACCGAGGGTGTTGCGCCAGCGCGCCTCAACGTCGGCGGCACGGCCCTCCTGCGCGTGCACATGCACGGCTCGCGTCTCGCCGGCGACGATGCGCACGCCCTCGCGCAGAGCGGGTGTCGCGGCAACGTCCACGAGGGCGGAGTGCTCCACGTTGATCATGCCGTGGTCCGCGGTCATGACGGTTCGCACGCCCGCGGGCAGGCCACGCAGCAGCGCAGAAAGCCCCGCGTCGAATTCTTCGAGGCAGCCGATCCACACGTCCGATCCGACGCCGGAGCTGTGGCCGGCGTGGTCGATCTCGGACCAGTAGAGGTAGACGACGGGCGTACCGGCGCGCAGCTCGCGCAGGGCGGCGCTCACACGGTCGCTGAGCGACTCTGCGGGCACGTGGCGCGCTCCCCGCAGCGCGGCCCCCGTCAGCCCGGAACCGGCAAAGCGCGCGGGCGAGATGACGGCCGAGGACACGTCCGCCGCGGCCAGGCGCTCGAAGTAGGTGGGCGTGGGCTGCCATTCGGTGGGGGCAGGCCCGCCCTCCATGGCCAGCAGATTCATGACGCCGCCACCGTACGCGACGGAGAATCCGACCATGTTGGTGGCGCCGGGGCGCGCACCCGTTCCGAAAGCCGTGATGGCCGCGGCCGTCGTCGAGGGGACGACCGTGTGGATCGAGCGGATATCGTTCCTCACGCGGCGCAGCGTCGGCGTATGGCCCAGGTGATCCTGGATCAGCTCGTACCCGAGCCCGTCCACGAGGATGAGGAGCACCTGCTCAGCCCCGGCCTCGATCCCGAGGGCGTCGGCCGCCTGCGACGAGGCGCCAGGCAAGGCGGAATCGATCGATGCGAGGGCGCCAGCGATAACGTCCGTGATGACCGGATCCCCCG
>CAUTGT010000050.1:0-6880 GCA_963537735.1 uncultured Actinomycetaceae bacterium
GGATGTGGCGGTCGCATCCTCCGCCGACATCATTGTTGCCTGGGCAAACCTCGGGTACCCCTCCCGCGCCCTGCGGCTCAAGGCCTGCGCGGCCGCGATCGTCGAGAAGCACGGCGGAGAGGTCCCCCTCTCCCTCAAGGAACTGACACACCTACCGGGCGTCGGCACCTATACCGCCAGCGCGCTGCTCGCATTCCGCCACGGGATCCGGGTGCCGGTCCTGGACACGAACGTTCGTCGAGTGCTGGTCAGATTTCTGGACGGCCGAGAGTTTCCTCCCCACACCACGCCCTCGAAAGCGGAAACAATGCGGGCCGACGCACTATTGCCCGAAGACGGGCACCATGCGGCCAGGGTGAGTTTGGCGCTCATGGAATTCGGGGCGCTAGTCTGCACACAGCTCAGCCCCTCTTGCGACGAGTGCGCCATCCACACACACTGCGCGTGGGCACTGGCCGGACACCCGAAGGACGAGAAGCGCCCCACGCCCCAGCCCTACGCGGGCACCGACCGCCAGGCGCGCGGACGCGTCATGAAAGCTCTGCGCACCGCCCACTTCGAGGGCACGGACGGCCTCACCAAGCGCAAAGTTCTCGACGCCGCCCGCATCGACGGGGGTGACCGCTACCAGCCCACCCGCGTCTACCGGGCACTCCTGAAGGACGGCATGATCGTCTTTAACGAGGACACCCAGCGCGTCACGCTCCCCCACTAACACTCTCAGCACGAGGCAGGGGGCACCCACGCTGCCGCGAGCGGACCCGGGAGGCGGCCACGGCCTCGTCAATGAATCAGTAGCGGATCGCGTCGATCGGTTTGATGCGCACGGCCGCAAGCGCCGGGATGATGCCGCACAGGGCGCCGATGCTCGTGGAGATGGCGACGCCCGCGATGGCGGCGCCGGCGGGGAAGGCCGGGGTGTCACTCAAGGTGATATTGAGCGCCTCCAGGGGCAGGAATCGGACGACGACGACCGCGATTCCCACACCGATGACGCCGGCGAGGAAGGTCGCGACGACGGACTCCATGAAGACCGCGAAGAAGACGCGCGCTGCGGAGGCGCCGACGGCGCGGCGGATGCCGATCTCGCGCACGCGCTGGCGCACGGTCACGATGGCGACGTTCAGCAGGCCCAGGGCACCCAGGAACACGATGATGCCGCCGATCACCATGATGACGTTGGAGATGGTGCCCAGCTGCTCCACGCCAATGTCCTCGTGCTCGCCGCCGGAGACGGAGACCTTCCATCCCTCGCCGAGGATCGAGGCCAGGGCGCGCGGCAGGTTCTCACGGGCCTGATCCGCGTTTTCGGTGCCCACCCACGCGATCATGGACGGCGCACCCATCCCCGGGAAGGAGACACGCGCCGCGTCGTAGTGCGCGAACACGGTCGGCATGTCGAAGGAGCTCTTCGACTTGGTAACGCCGACGACGCGCATCGCCGTGCCCTCGCTCGTGTGCAGGACGATCGGAACCTGGTCGATGGGGGCGCGCCCCAGCTGGTTCCACAGGCTTTCGGAGATGACGACGGGAACCAGGCGCTGGTCGGCGTCGCTGCTCACGACCCATCGGCCGGCGAGCATGCGCGTGCGGAAGATGACCTCGTAGGAGGGGTCCACGCCCTGGAATGCCACGCCGTCGACCATGTCGGAGATGTTCGTGAGCGGGTAGCCGCGGAATTGCCCGCTGGAGCGCGCCTGTCGAGTTTCGACGATGTCGCCGCCGCCGCTGGCAATGCGCGACCAGTAGTGAATGTCCATGCGCTCGGCCAGTGTGCCCATGGCCTCGCTGAGCGTATCCTTCTCATCGGGTCGCTTGGCGGTCTGCGCGTCGGCCGATGCGGGATCGGAGGCGTCCTGATAGGGGCCACCGGCCGCCGATCCTGCGGACGCATTCGAGGAGCCTTCGGGGGTCAGGCGCAGGGTGACGGAGCGCCCCTCGTAGAGCTCCGCCAATTCGCGCGAGGACTGCAGGAGCAGGTCGCCGAGCGCAATGACGATCGTCATGGCGGCAACGGCCGCGACCACACCCACGAGGGAGAGGACGACGCGCGCCTTCTGGACCTTGACCTCGCCCCAGGCCTCGATGAGCGCACCTAGGATCTGGCTGGCGGCGTTCATTGCTCACCCTCCTCCGACATCATGGGGGACAACGCCTGGTCGGCCCCGGCCTCGTCGCTGCCGTGCCCGGCTTCCGCGCGGTGCGTAAGAGCGGCAGGGTCCTCGACCTCGTGCAGCGTGCCGTCGTAGAGCTCGTAGGCGCGCTGCGCCCGAGCGGCCACGGCCATGTCGTGCGTGATGACGATGAGGGCGGCGTTGGACTCGCGGGCGACCTCCTCGAGGAGGGCCATGACGACGCGGCCCGTGTCCGGGTCGAGGGCGCCCGTCGGCTCGTCGGCGAGGATGACGCGCGGGCGGCGCACGAGGGCGCGCGCGATCGCGATGCGCTGCTGCTCGCCGCCACTCATCTCACCCGGGTAGGAGTCCGCGCGCTCGTCCAGGCCCACGCGCTCGAGCATGTCGACGGCGATCGAGCGCCTGCGCAGCAGCTGCGGGCCGGGTGCGTACAGGAGGGGAACCTCGACGTTTTCCGCGGCCGTGCGCGCCGAAAAGATGTTGAATTGCTGGAATACGAAGCCGAAATCTTCCCCGCGCATGCGCGCGCGGCGTCCCTCGCCCAGCCGCGTGGTGTCCACGCCGTCCAGCTCGTACGTGCCCGAGGTGGGGGTATCCAGCAGGCCGATGATGTTGAGCATCGTGGACTTGCCGGTGCCCGAGCGGCCCACGATGGAGACGTGCTCACCCTCCGCGACATCCAGGTTGACGCCGCGCAGAATGTGCAAATCCTCCCCGTCAGGCAGGGTCACCGTGCGGGTGACATCCCGCAGGCACACGAGACTCATTGCGCGCCCGCCGCGCCGCCCGGGCCTCCGACCATGCCGGAGTCCATGCCGCCGTAGGGGCCGGTCTGTCCGTCCTGATTGTCCTTGTTCGAGGTCGGGGTGAACTCGAGGATCTCCTCGCCTTCCGTGAGGCCCTCCTTCACCTCGACCATCTTGCCGTCCGTGATGCCCAGGGTGACGGCGCGCTTCTCCGGCTTCGTCGGGTCAGAGGTCGGCAGGTAGACGGTGCCGGACTGGTAGCGGCCCTCGACGGCGGAGATCGGCACCGCGAGGACACCCGTCGCGGAGCCCGCCGTCATCTCGAGGGTGACCTGCAGGCCGGCGAACACCGTCTGGTCGGAGGGGATCGCGCAGCGGGCCTTCAGGTCCGTCGAGGACGAGGCACCGTTATTGGACCCGGTGTTCGACTTCGGGTCCTGAGACTTGCCGGTCGGGCTCAGCAGCTTCACGTCCGAGCACTCGAAGGGCGCGGGGCCGTTCTTAATGGTGACGGTGGCCGTCGACGGGGCATCCTGGAGGCGGTACATCTGGTCCGCACTCAGGGAGGCGACCGCAGAGAAGGTCGCGGGCGCGACCGTCGCAACCGTGTCGCCGATCGCGAACTGCTGGCCGACGAGTACGCCCGTCGAGACCGTTCCGTCACCAGGCGAGACGACGGTCTCGTACTTGTAGGTCGGCTCGGAGGTCTCGACGCTCACGTTGCCTTCCTCGTCGGTAACCTGGCGGGTCTCGCCGGGGATCTCCTTGCGGATCTGCACGATGGCGTCGCCCTTGGAGATCTTGTCGCCGTCGTTGACGAAGGTGCGCACGACGTTGCCGTCCAGGGTCGCGCGGGCCACCACCGGCTCGTCGGCCTGGATCGTCCCCGTGACACTCACGGTGTTCGTGATGTCGGCGCGGCCCACCTCGATCGTCATCTGCCCGAAGTTGCCGCCCGGGTCCATGCCGTCAGTGCTCTGATCCTCCTGGACAGCGGGGAAGAAGGCGAACTTCACCAAGGCCACGGCAATAACTACCCAGGCAAGAACCTTGACGATGTCGAGCACCTGGGCGGTGCGGGTCTTGTGTGCCACGTGCGTCTCCTTCGATGAACGGCGTTGCCCAATTGTAAGGTGCGCCTCATTCACGCAGCAACGCTACCCCCGTCTTTTCAGGGTTTTCTCAGGGTCCATCCCGCCCGCTGGGCGCAGCATCGCCTCACCCCTACGATGGGTAACGAACCGACGAAAGGCAGCCATGATCCGCCGCGCCACCCCCGCAGACGCCGAGGCGCTCTCAGCCCTCTCGCGCACCTGCTTCACGCAGACATTCGGGCACCTCTACGATCCCGGCGACCTGGAGGCCTTCCTAGACGAGGCCTACGCACCCGACGTCCTGCGCGCCGAACTCACGGGTCCGGAACGGGCGACGTGGCTCCTCTTCGAGGACGAAGCCGACGAGGGCTTCTCACGGCCCGACTCCTCCGCCGACCACCCGCGCGCGACGGAACCGGTTAACGAGGCCCCGGCCTCGTCGGCGTCCCAGGCCCCGATCGGCTACGTGACCGCATGCCCCGCGCACCTGCCCCACCCCGACGTCGTGCCCGGCGACGGGGAAATCCAGCGCCTCTACATCCTGCGGGGACGCCAGGGGGCGGGGCGCGGCACGCTCCTCCTCAAGACGGCGCTCGAGTGGCTCGAGCGCGACGGACCCCGCACCCTGTGGATCGGCGTCTGGAGCGAAAACTACGGGGCACAACGCTTCTACGCGCGGCACGGCTTTGAGATTGTCGGCGAGTATTCCTTCATGGTGGGCGACCACGCCGACCATGAACTCATCACCCGCCGACCGGCGCGACCTACGCGCTAAGCACCCGCCCGTCGGCACATCCCACGCAGCACCCGTCACTCATCTCCCGGCGCGACACCCTTGCGAGCGCACCCCCATCGCACAGAAAAGGCCCCGAGGCATGTTGCCTCGGGGCCTTGTCACGAGCTCATCACTCGGCGGATTCCTTCGCCTCCATCTCGGCGATCTGCTTGCGCACCTCATCCATGTCGAGGTTCTGGACCTGAGAGATCAGATCCTCGAGAGCGGACAGCGGCAGCGCACCGGACTGACGGAACACGACGATGCCGTCGCGGAAGACCATGAGGGTCGGGATCGAGGTGATCTGAGCGGCCATCGCCAGCTGCTGCTGGTCGTCCGTGTCGATCTTGCCGAACACGATGTCCGGGTGCTTCTCGGAGGCTTCTTCAAAGACGGGGCCGAACTGACGGCACGGGCCGCACCAGGTCGCCCAGAAATCCACCAGGACGATTCCGCCGGCGGACACGGTCTGCTCGAAGTTCTCCTGCGTGAGGGTAACGGTAGCCATGATTCTCCTATCATCGCCGGCTCATCCGACGGTCGTTGGGGCGAGCCCATGGGGCCTCGCGTGAACTGTCCTATTCAACGGGCGTGATGCGCCGTCTATTCCCCCGAAGCGAGAGAGGAAGCGGTGACCTGGCACACATTCTCCTCCGAAGCGCCCAAGCCTCGCAAGATGAAGGTCTCAACCAGCAGCAACGCAGACTCACGATGAACCGGATCCTGAGGCAGACGCTGGCCCTGCAGCGTCGCATGAATCAGGTGCACCGCGCCCAGCGTGTTCTGCTCGAGGATCAGCCCGCGCTCCATGGCCTCGTCGAGGATCCCAATGAGGAGCTCACCGACAACCCCCGCATGATCATGCAGATGCGAGGCGCCCTGGCCCGACATCTGACGACGCAGGCCCGCTCCAGCCTTGACGTGGTAGCGGCCGATCATCTGCAGGTGCGCGCGGATGTAGAGGCGCAGACGCATGAGGGGATCCGGCTCGGACTCAAGACGGGCCGTCAGCACCCTCGTGAACTCCTCGGTCACCTGCCGCATGTAGGCCAGCAGGAGAACTTCCTTGTCCGCGAAATGGTTATAGACGGCCGTGCGACCAACGCCCGCACGTTCGGCGATCTGACTCATGGTGATCGACTCGAAGGCCTGCTCGGCCATTAGCGAGCCGAGCGCCTCAAACAGGCGCGTACGAGTCAGCTCGCGGTGAGAGGCGAGCGACTCGCCAATAATCTTCGGCATACGCCCATTCTGACACTCTTCCCCTATGTGTCGTCAAATGGGAGACCATGTGGGATGAACTGCGCGTTCACGCAACGACGCTGGTCGCGACGTGTACGTTCACCCGTCGCCAGCGACCCCCGAGCGCAGCGCCGGGCCGTCAGTGAGCGCAGCGCCGGAGTGTCAGTGAGTGCAGCGGGCGACCACGGCCTCGACAATCGGCAGGTCGGCAACAATCCACGGAAGCGCAGCGAGGTCCGCGAGGGGAACCCACCTGGTCTCAAGGTGCGATGCGCCGGCACGCGGAGCGGGCGAACCGGCCGCGACCTCGGCGAGCCACACGCCCATGACGCGCCCGCCCAGGATCGGCCACCACTGCCCACCCTCGGGGCACACTCGTTCGCCGATGATGAGGTGGGCACCGAGCTCCTCGGCAATCTCTCGCGTGAGGGCTTCGACTGGATCTTCATTGTCCTCGACCTTGCCGCCGGGCAGCTCGAACTGCCCGCGCAGCTCCTGCGGGTAGGCGCGCGAACATGCGAGCAGCATCGTGGGGTCGCTCAGGGAATCAACAATCGCGGCCGCCACCACGGGACGAGGCATGGGAACTCCAATCAGTCAGGCGAGCCCAGTGTATCGGGCGCGATAGCGTGCGGATGGTGCGGAGACTGAGTGCTGGGCGGCGTCGCCACCCGCGCACTCCCCTCACCTCTGCCACCATTCGCCGCCACCCCCTCCGCCAGCACTCCCACACCACGCCCAAGCAACGCCGGTTGCGAGGCCATCCGGCGTGACGATATGATCGATGGGTCGATTCCTTCGGGACGATGAATTGCGGGCGTAGTTCATCGGTAGAATGGAAGCTTCCCAAGCTTCAGAGGCGGGTTCGATTCCCGTCGCCCGCTCCAC
>CAUTGT010000051.1:0-6875 GCA_963537735.1 uncultured Actinomycetaceae bacterium
CCACCATCACCTTTGCGGGTGAGAAATGGGCGTTTTTAGAGCAGTTTTCGGGCGCAGAGGTGATGGCAGTTTCAGCGATCTCTTGTTGGGGGTGAGCAGTGGTGTTGTTGGTTTCAACGCCGCCATGTTTCCGCGCCTCGTGCGCGACATTCTTCGCCCAGCTCGGCCTGATGCGGGTGCGAGCGCGAGCACGAAAAAGTTGACCCAGCACCCGAATAACGGCCCACAATTGGCGTTTGATGGCGCGCTGGGCGAGTTTTTTCGCGGAAATGCGGCTGAAGGGGCCGTGTGGGGCGAGTATTCTTCGCGGACCAGCAGTCGTGGGATCCCGCCGGGCGAGTGTGTTGCGCCGTGCGCCTGGCAGCCGGACCCATCTACTGGCATCCGGATCCAAGCCACCACCTATCGGGCATGCGTGCGAGTGAAAGGGCCCGCGTGCGCAGGATGCGTTCACAGAAACAGAAGTGGAGCCTAACGACTCACAGGCGTCCCGACGCTCTCTATATTCCCAGGGAGAGGACGGAGGCGGCCGCGCCGTCGGCGCTGAAAAGTCACGCTGCCAGCAACACGTAATGTCCTATAACCCCAAATAAGCTGCGCAAACACCGGACAACTCCCCGCCAAGCGAGCCGGAGAATACGAAAACCCCCGCGCTTCACAGAAGCGCGGGGGTTATGCGCGGAGACGGCGGGATTTGAACCCGCGAGGGGCTATGCACCCCTACCTCCTTAGCAGGGAGGCGCACTCGACCGGACTATGCGACGTCTCCAGTGCCGACTACTTTAGGGCATTTTCGCCGCGAGCGCGAACGTGCGCCCGTAGCGGCGCCCGTGGGCGGCCGGCTCGGCGGAGGGCGAGGGATTCGAACCCCCGGTGCCATTGCTGACACAACGGTTTTCAAGACCGTCTCTTTCGGCCACTCAGACAGCCCTCCAGACGCGGAACATCCTACAGGACCGGGCCCGGGGATGCGACCCTCGCGTCCCCGGGCCCGAGCCCATCAGACATCCGACGCGTCAGCCGCGCAGCCCGAAGAAGTTCCAGGACTTCTTGTCGGGGGCCGGCTCCTCGGGGCGATCGAGGAGGCCGCGCGACAGCGCGGGGGCCGTCGGCGGCCACAGCGGCAGGCGGATCGCGAGCGTCGCCTGGACGGCGTGGTAGACATCCCAGCGCGACGACTTGGCGGGCTGCACGTTCTCGTTGCGGGGACCGAGTCGACGCACCCACCGGCCGGGCTGGCTGATGAGGTAGTCGTGGATGTAGTCGACGAAGGAGCGGTAGCAGTGCTCAAAGTGCTCCACGTCGGAGACGCGGGAGCCGTCGTCCAGCATGGCGCGGCGCACGGCGACGGTCGCACAGACGCCCTCGCAGACGACCCACTGCTGGTGCTCATCCTCGCCGGGCACAGGGTCGCCCTCGTCGTTGACGCCGGTGGAGAAGCCGGGGTTGCCGTCGGTGCGGCGCCAGCCGTCGACGCGGGCGCGCTCAAAGAGCTCGGTGCCCATCTCGAGGAGGTAGTCGGGCACGGTCCAGCCCATCGAGCGCAGGCCCGCACGCACCTGCAGAGCGAAGCGCGCGAGCTGCATGGAGTGGCCGGTCACGTAGCCCTCGTAGTAGCGGCGCCCGTCGTTGAGGAGCTTGCCCGCCTCGGGGTCAGCCTCCCACTTCTCATTGAAGAACTCGGGGATGCGCCAGCCGTTCTTGGAGGCGACCTTGTAGGCAAACGCCGTCATCTTCTCGGCGCGATCGAGCCATTCGGGCTCGGTCGTGGCCTCGGCCGCGGCCATGTAGGCCTCGATCGTGTGGATGAGGGTGCCGAGGGTGTGGACGGGGACGGGCTCGTTGAACGCCTCGTCGTACTGATCCCACACGAGGCCGTAGTCGTCGGCCCACAGGTCCTTCTGTTCCTCGAGCATGCGGTTGAGCAGCTCGTGGGCACCGGGGCGATTCGCGACGGTCGCCGCTGCCACGCCCAGCAGCGCGTACGCCGTGTGGTACTGCGACTTGACGCGCGCGTCCTCGTCCCACGGCACGCCGCGCCCATCGGCGTCGGGCTCGGGCTTGATCGCGAACCACATGCCGCCGTTGACGGGGTCCGTGAAGTAGTTGGTGAGCGCCTTGACGGCATGGTCGGCGTAGCGGCGTGTGCCAGGCAGGCCCATGAGGGCGCCGAGCGAGAACACGTAGGCCATGCGACCCGTGACGGCCAGGTCGATCGATCGAGTCGGGTCAGGCTTTCCATCGGCGTCGAGATGCGCGAAACCAGTCGCAACGATCGCGCCTTCTGCCTCTTCAATGAGGGCCTGCATGTGGCCGCTCAGCCAACGGTTATGTTCGATGGAATCAAACCATCCCACGATGTTCCTCCTGACAACACAGTCACGGTCTTCGGTGACCGACATCTCATAGGATAGTCGCTCGGTGCCGTTTTTGGGAATACGTGCATATACCCCTCTTTCCCCCACGGACGAGGCCGGGGCAACACACGCTCTCACCTGGCCTTTTCCGCCCGTCCCGCCGAGGCCTCGAACAAGAGAAAATAAGGCATTGGTCCACGCCGTGGGACGGTATTACCCACAAGCGGGCGTAACGTGCAACACTGTCTCTATGCATGATCGAGCTGGCACACGTGCCCTTCCAGAAGACCTCATCAACGTCGACGATGTCATCTCCGCCTACTACGACATCATCCCCGACCCGAGCGACGTCGGACAGCGCGTCGCGTTCGGCACCTCGGGCCACCGCGGCTCCTCGCTGGACTCCAAGTTCAACGAGGCGCACATCATCGCCATCACCGCGGCGATCATCGAATACCGCGCCTCCCAGGGCTTCAACGGTCCGCTGTTCATCGGCCGCGACACGCACGCCCTGAGCGAGCCCGCGTGGCGCACCGCCCTGGAGGTCCTCGCGGCCGCCGGCATCGACACGCGCATCGACTCGCGCGGCTCCTACACGCCCACGCCCGCTGTCTCCGTCGCCATCCTCGGCGCGAACGGCGCCCCGGGTAACCTGCGCACCGAGGGCGACGGCCTGGCCGACGGCATCGTCGTCACCCCCAGCCACAACCCCCCGCGCGACGGCGGCTTCAAGTACAACCCGCCTCACGGCGGCCCCGCCGACACCGACGCGACCGGCTGGATCGCGGCGCGCGCCAACGAGCTCCTCGACTCGGGCGAGTGGCAGAACGTTCCCCGCGTCACCGGCTCGGACCTGCTGCACGACCCGAACATCAAGCCCTTCGACTACCTGGACTACTACGTCTCGCAGCTGGACCAGGTCATCGACATCGAGGCCATCCGCAACGCGGGCGTGCGCATCGGCGCCGACCCGCTCGGCGGCGCGTCCATCGACTACTGGGCGGCCATCGGCGAGCACTACGGCCTCGACCTGACCGTCGTCAACCCCGAGGTCGACCCGGCGTGGCCGTTCATGACCCTGGACTGGGACGGCAAGATCCGCATGGACTGCTCCTCGCCCTACGCGATGGCATCCCTGCGCGAGGCCATGACCCCCGACGCCGAGGGCAACACCCCCTACGATATTGCGACCGGCAACGACGCGGACTCGGACCGTCACGGCATCGTCACCCCCGACGGCCTGATGAACCCGAACCACTTCCTGGCCGTCGCCATCGAGTACCTGTTCACGCACCGCCCCGGCTGGAACGCCGACGCGGCCGTGGGCAAGACCCTCGTGTCCTCCGCGCTCATCGACCGCGTCGTGGCCGCCATGGGCCGCGACCTGATCGAGGTGCCCGTGGGCTTCAAGTACTTCGTGCCCGGCCTGCTGTCCGGCACCGTCGGTTTCGGCGGCGAGGAGAGCGCGGGAGCCTCGTTCCTGCGCATGGACGGCACCGTGTGGTCGACCGATAAGGACGGCATCATCCTGGCGCTGCTCGCGTCGGAGATCCTGGCCGTCACCGGCAAGACCCCCTCGCAGCTGCACGAGGAGCAGGTCGAGCGCTTCGGCGCCTCCGCCTACGCTCGCATCGACGCGGCCGCCTCCCGCGAGGAGAAGGCGAAGCTCGCCGCCCTGTCCGCGGACGACGTGACCGCGACCGAGCTGGCCGGCGACCCGATCGTCGCCAAGCTGGTGCGCGCGCCCGGCAACGACGCTCCCATCGGCGGCCTGAAGGTGACGACCGAGTCCGCGTGGTTCGCGGCTCGCCCGTCGGGCACCGAGGACGTCTACAAGATCTACGGCGAGTCCTTCAAGGGCGCCGAGCACCTGGCCCAGGTCCAGGAGGCCGCCAAGCAGGTCGTGTCCGACGCCCTGAACGGCTGACGCTCTGACGCTGCCCGCTCACGCGGGTTGCGTAAGGGGGGCGGCGCTAAATCGCGCGCCGCCCCCCGTCGTTGTCTAACAGATTCCTCAGTTGGATCTCGTCACGACTGCGTGCCTGCGGCAACGTCCAGGAACCAGCCTGGTACGCGCTCCGGAACGTCCGCGAGCACCTGAGGATCAGCCGATGATCCGTCGCTGCGCAGGGGATCCGTGTAGTAATTGACGGACGTGAGCCAGCTCTCCGACACCAGGATGTGAACAACCGCGCCGTACCGATCACTTGACCAGATCAGGACGGTATCCGTGGTCCCGTCCTGCAGGACGTCCGACTTGTAGCTACACCCGAACCCGAGGGGGGCCAGCGCGGCATCAAACACCTCTCGAACGCGATCATGGTCGTGCTCGTCGAAGTCGTAGCTGCGCGAGATGAAGGCGTACAGGACGTGGTCGCCGACGTTGTTCTTGGCGATCACGTCGTTACGGAAGTAGCCGCGATAGTTCTCCCGCGTCATCAGCTGATTACGGGCAGCGATGATCGCCGGCTCGACGTCGCGCTGGAAGACCTCGATCGACTCCCGGCGAGAGGCTTGCTCCAGCTGTTCCTTTTCTTCTGGATTCATCCCTTACTCTCCTCCAATCGACACGTCACCAGCGTTCCGTCCGTCACGACGTGCTCCTCGGCTCGCCGCGGCCCGCGATGACCTTCGACATGTCATCCAGAGCCTCGCACCCTTCATCAAAGTACGACATATGCCGTGAGAAGGGAACAAACCAATCATGGGGTGGACCAACTTCGCCGGACAGGTGGTTGTAGCCGGGCATCTTGTTTGGATCCTTCCCGAATCTCCCGTCATCACCGATGTCTTGAACCATGTCTTCGCGATAGGGTGCCGCGCTCACCCAGGCATGCCCCTTCTCGAGATGGAACTCGTCGACGCTCTGGACGCCAGACCCCGGCGAACCAAACTGGATGAGGTCATCGACGACCCCATCGTTGACCATGGTCAACGCCTTTCCTGCCGTCGTCGACCCGTAGGAGTGCCCGGCCACGGTCACGTGCGCGTCACCCGCGCCGTGCTCGCGAGACGCATCGAGGCCATTGAGGAAGCCCGAAAGCCCCTTGGCACCTTCTTCCGCTTTCTCAATCCACATAGCCTCGCGAACACCCTGCGGCGCGTCATAACCGAGGTAGGACACCATCGCAACCTCCTCGCCGTGGGCATGCTTACGGACGTTCGCACCCATGACGGAGGCCTTGTCATCGTAGTCATCCAGGTCGTTGGCCACGTTCGAGTACAGTCCCGGCACGATGACACCGATGTGCTTGGCGGTATCGACGTTGCCCTGCGCGACAGCTGCGGTCACGCGGTCACCCTCCCCCACGCCAAGGCTCAGGAGCTGACGAGGGATTCCATCGTGCGTTTTGTTAATCAGCTTATCGACGTTATCCAGGGCTTTGTAGCGTTCATGAAGCTGTTGAAGCTTGTCCATGTGCGCCGGATCAGAGAAGCGTTTTGCTTCTTTCAGATACTCCTCGTATTCCTGCTTTGCCTTCGGCAGCTCTTTGTCGAGCACCTTCCGGTTCGCCTTATCCCGCGATGTCCCATCCACGCCATTGAGGCTCCCGATCTCGTACGGATGATCCTTAATGAGCTGTGCTTTCTGTTTGTCACTGAGCGACGACCACCACTGGGCAACTTCCTCCTCCGTGGCGTCTTCCGGAGGGAGCTTCGTGGTGGCTCGGGATGCAAGTGCCGTGAAGCCTGCGGTCGCCCCGTTCGCCGCGACACCGTCGTTCACAGAAATGCTCGAGATACGCGAGCGCAGCTGCTCGACGAGCTCCTGCGCGTCCTGCATGATGTCCGCGACGCGATCCGCTAGCTGTTGCATGAGCTGGCGAATCCGCTGTGCCTCTCCCTTTGGAACCTCCGTCGGTCCAACGTAGGACACTGAGCCATCCGCGTGGATGGCCAGCATGTTGCTGGCCGCTGCGGCTTCGGCGTCCTCAACTGCCGCGCGGATAGTACCGACGCCCTCGGCGGCTGCGGACGCAATGTCCCCCAGGGCACCCAGGTTGGAGGCCTGCGTCGACACGACGGCGAGCTCCCTTGTCAGCGCTCCCTTTGCCGAGGTGACCGTCTGTCCGATGCCGGTTAGTCCTCCCACTCCCGTCATCAGGGACTCGCCGACCTCGACGAGCAGCTTTTTCTTGTCGTTGTAGACCGTCGCCTGCTCGCTGAGGGGCCCTTCCTGCCACTGCTGCAGATCCGACCAGTTCATCGTGCCTTCGTCCCTCCGAGAGTCCGCGCAAACCCCGAATCAAGGTCGGCAAATGACGCCCCTCCACTTCCGACGCCGCCTTGCGGAGTCAGGAAACTCGGCCCGTTCATGATCGAGCCGATGACCTGCCCGTTGCCATCCTCGGCGGCGATGAAGTCTTTCTCGGCGGCATCGAGGGAATCACCATGATTGTCGAGTTTCTGACCGGTCGCCTTACACTTGTCCGCGCATGCCTCCTCGACGCTCTGCATGAGTGACATGAGGTCCGCGCCCGGCATCGCGGAGGCAAACGCACTGGCCCCACCTTCGGG